>JBKOZY010000087.1:0-7545 GCA_046726135.1 Pseudomonadota bacterium
ATTTCGATCGCGTCCCCACTGTGTGGTGCCATGGCGACTTCGCGGAATGGACGGAGCATGACGGGATGATCATCCATGGCCGCTCCGATGCCACGCTCAACCCTGGCGGGGTGCGGATCGGCACCGCCGAGATCTATGCCCAGGTCGAGCAGGTGCCGGAGGTCATCGAGGCACTGGCGATCGGCCAGAATTTCGACAATGACGTCCGGATCGTACTGTTCGTCAGGCTCAAGGACGGGGTGACGCTCGATGAGGCGCTGGCGACCCGCATCCGGGCCCAGATCAGGAGCGGTGCGTCGCCGCGCCATGTGCCGGCGAAGATCATCAAGGTCGCCGATGTCCCGCGGACCAAGTCGGGCAAGATCACCGAGCTGGCGGTGCGCGACATCGTGCATGGGCGCGAGGTGAAGAATCGAGAAGCGCTGGCCAATCCGGAGGCGCTCGAGCTCTATCGCGATCTTCCCGAGCTCAGGAGCTAGAGCATCATGCTCTAGCCGGCAAGGACCCGGTTCACGGGGAATACGATCTCCACGGACGTGCCCTTTTCGGGCTTGCTGGTGATCTCGAAGCGCGCCCGGTTGGCCTCGGCAAGGGCCTTGGTCAGCGGCAGGCCGAGCCCGGTGCCGCCGATCTCCGGGTGGTCATTGTCATGGGCCCGTCCGAAGGGGGTGAGCGCGATCGCCAGCGCTTCGGGAGCAATTCCGACGCCGGTGTCCTTGACCCTCAGAACGAACTCGCCCGACGGCCGGGTTTGCCCGGAGACGATGACCTGGCCGCCGGCGGCAGTGAATTTGATGGCATTGGAGACGAGGTTGAGCAGGATCTGCTTCATCGAGCGCAGATCGGCGACGACATTGGGCAGGCCGGCGGCAAAGTTGCGCCGCAGAATGACCCTGCGGCCGCGCGCGTCCTCCTCCATCAGCTTCAGGCAGTGCTCGGCAAGCTCGGCAAGGTTGACCGAGGTGAAGTTCAGCTCGAGCTTGCCGGCCTCGACCTTGGAGAGATCGAGGAGATCGTTGATCAGCGATAGAAGATGCTCGCCGGAAGTATGAATGTCATTGGCATAGGCCAGATATTTCGGGTTGCGCATCTCCCCGAAGCGCTCCGAGCGCATGACCTCGGAAAATCCCAATATGGCGTTGAGCGGGGTGCGAAGCTCATGGCTGATACGGGCCAGGAAGTCGGATTTCTGAGCGCTCGCCTTCTCGGCCTCGTCCTTGGCGCGCCGGAGCTCCGCTTCGGTCTTCTTCCACTGGGTGATGTCACGCATCACGGCGCAGAAGGCGGGGGCGCTGCCGGGCCTCAGCCTTGCCTCGCCGTTCGTTCCCATGCGGCCGATGGTGAGGAAGACCGGGATTTTGCCGCCCTGTGCGGCAATGGCGTGGACCTCGCGGCCATCGTTGAAGATCGATGCGATACCGCCTTCGCCGAGGGCCGCGAGATAGTCCCGCACGATCTTGCGGCTCTCGGCATCCATCAGCTCGGCCAGAAAGCGGCCATGGACCTCCGCCTGGCGGTAGCCGAAGATCGCCTCCGCACCGGCGCTGAAGCTCAGAATCCGGCCGGCGGTGTCCAGGGTGATGATGCCGTCGGTGGCGGTGTCAAGGATGAGACGAAGTTCATCGGCGGTGGGGCCGGACTTTTCTGACAATGAGGGGAGCGATCCGGACTCGCTGCGAGCGCTTGCGACCGGCGCTTCACCCGGCGAATTGACATCGCTTTCGGCGGTCAGCAGCGCCAGCTCCGCCTTGGCGATGGGACCGGCAATCGAAGGAAAGCTCGACCGCTGCACCAGGACGCTGACCGGCGTGCCAGTGGCATCACGGATCGTCAGCTCGGCGCTTTCGCCAGCGAGAGCGGCAAGCTCTGCCGCCAAGTCGTTGCGCGATTGCATGCCGGCAAAATCGGCGTAGCCGAGCAGGGCGGCAGCGGCGCGATTGGCGTGGAGCAGCCGGTGGCTGTCGAAGAGAATGATTGCCGATTCGGAGAGATCCAGCGTGCGCCGGACAATTTCGGGAATCGCGGTCTCCGGGGAGAGCGATACCGCAGTTCTTGTCTGATCGGTCTGCTGAGGCGGCAGCGGACCCTCGCCTGTGGAAATCACGCGCGGTGTCGGATCGGCACGTCGGATCCGTTCCCCGAGATAGGCGAAGGTGCGGGCATCGGCGTCGCTCAGCTTGGGGGGTGGTGCATGAAGCGCGCCGGATGCCGCCCTGCGACCGGCCGCCAGCATGCGCTCCAACCCCCGCCGTTCGGTGATGTCTTCGAAGGCGATGAGATATCGTGGCGGAATATCCCGGCCGAAGCGGCGCGCCGTGAAGCGAATCTCGCGGCGCCCGAATGCGGTGGCAGTCATGGTTGTCAAGGTCGCAGTGCCGGCCGCGGCGGTGCGGCCGAGCAGGTCCTCGACCTCCGGCACGGGGATCAGCGTCGCCAGGACGGGCTCGCTGTCCTCGCCGGCCAGGCGTTGCGCCTCATGATTATAGGCGAGGAGATTGCCATTGCCGTCGGTGATGATTACCGCCCAGGGCAGGACTTCGAAGGCGCTGCTGCACAGGGCTGCGTTCGGATCGGCCACTGGACCTCGAGTGCCGATCACCAGAAGGCAGGGTCGACCATCCTCGAGCTGGTGCGGGTAGCAGCGGGTGGCGAGCTCAGGCGCACCGCGCAGCGAGGGGAAGAGGAGGGTCGCGCTGACTGCCGCCTCGCCGGCTTCGCCGATTTGGCTGAGAGCGGTGACGGCGGGCTCGGCCGGATCAAAGACCCGGTCCACCACATCGAACAGGGTGTCGCCGCCGAAAAAGGCGATGGCGGCGGCATTGGCCCAGAGGACGCGGTGGCGCTCAGGGTCCCACAGCCATCCCGGCTCGGCGCTGGCCTCGATGTCGCTTAACCCTGGTGCGGCGGGGGCGCTCACACTCTCTCCCTGCGCGGTAAAGGCATGCCAGCCGGGCCGTCCCCTCGATCCAGGGCCCGTGAGGGCCGCACAGCCGCATTAAGGTCACTGACTCCTTAGCGGAATCCGGTGGATTTCGCAAAGCTTCTGCGCAGTGTTCCGCAGCGGAAGCACCCATGCTTGATTCAGCGGCTCGTTTTGGACTAGTTAATGGGCTGCGGGCCGGTCGAAATTCCGGCCTTTGCGCGTTGCCACGGCCCACGCGCATCGACATGCAGCTGTAGCTCAGTTGGTTAGAGCGTCGGATTGTGGCTCCGAAGGTCGGTGGTTCGAGTCCACCCAGCTGTACCACCCGAACCGGTCACCTCCTTCCGCACCTGCCGCGCCGCATCGATGACGGCGGCGATCCGGGGGTAGCGTGGGGTGTTAACCATCATGTTGCGGGCGAGGAACAACGCCCGGGTCTCGCAGAGTGCCCGCCGTTCCGGATCATCGATCCATTCGAAATCGATGTTATGGGCCAGGCCCAGAATTCTTCGGATCGTCTTGGCCGCCGCAAAGCCGAGCGAATCGGCGAGCAGCCGATCCATATAGGCCTGGCGTTCCTCCTCCAGGCAAACCTTGCCGCGGCCATCGGCGAACAGGGCGCAAGGATAAGCATCGCCTGTCGCCTGGCCGCGCCAGAGGGCGAGGAACGCCTCGCGGAACTTGACCCACACCTCCTCGGTCGTCGCCAGCACCCATTCCTGATAGGAGGCGCGCGGCGACTGCGGCGAAGCATGGCCGTCCTGGCTGAAGAAGTTCATCAGCAGGTTGCCGAGCACGGCACCGATGTCGAAGCCCATAGGGCCGAAAAAGGCGAATTCGGGATCGATGACCTTGGTGTCGGACCCGGTGATCATGATCGAACCGGTATGCAGGTCGCCGTGGATCAGGGCTTCCGCCGAGATCAGAAACTTCAGCTTGAGCCGTGATACCGCGAGCTTGAGCTCGGTATCCGCGCGAAACTCCGCCGCTACGCCATCAAGCTGCGGCCTCGTCCAGCGGTTGCGGCCGTGGATCATGTAGGGATCGGTGAAGATAAGATCCTCGGTGATCTTGCAGAGCTCGGTGTTGCCACTGAAGACCGCCATTCGGTGCTTCTTGGCGCCGGCCGACAAGGCGAGGTCGGAGGTAAAGAACAGCGACCGCGCCAGGTAGCGCGCGATGTCGTCGGCAAATCGCGGATAGACGATACCCTGGATCATGCCCCGTCGCATGATGATATGGGGCTCGAGCAGTTCCATGACGATTGCGTAGAGGGCCGGCTCGTAGTGGTAGACGGTCGGCAGCAGCCTGCCGACATGGCGGCCGTGCTCCTTAAGGCATTCGTGCTCGAAGAAGGCGCGCTGCAGCGGCATCGGCCAACTTTCGCCGACAAGTCGCACATAGGGCAGGGCCTGCTTGACGCAGACGCCGCCCGCCGGTCCCTTGACCAGGAAGACGAGGTTCAAGTTTCCGTCGCCGACCTCGCTGACCTGCCAATCGCCGGGCTGCCCGCCCAGCCGGGTGCGGATGTCCGGCTGCCGCGAAAGGAAGGCCGGGATGCTGGCGATGTCGAGCGGCGCATAGCCTGCAGGTGTCTCGAGCGGCACGATGTCCTCTTTCTTCGTGCATTGTTGTTGGATTGTCGGAACCAAGCAAGCGCTTGACTTCGCTCCCGGCGGCTCGGAATACTCGTCCGAGAAGCCGCCCTTGGCGGCGCAAGAACAAGGCGGCACGCTGGGAGGACCTTCTTGGCAAAGGCGTGCAAGCTTGGGCGCCTCGTCCATCGCGAGGACGTGCTATGACCGCTGCGACATCCGACGCCGCGACAGCCCCCGCAGTCGCGCCCGACTGGTTCGCCCAAAAGCGCCGTCGCGGCAATTTGATCGTCAATCCCGTCGTTCCCTGGGTCATGGTTGGCCTGCCGGTCGCCGTGCTGGTGGCGATCGTTGTCTATCCGACGATCTGGATGGCCTATCACGCCTTCCAGGACACCAATATGATGAGCCTGTTCAGCGGCAACTGGACCTTTGTGGGCTGGCAGAATTTCGCGACCGCCCTGACCGATGACCGGTTCCTGAGCAGTGTCAGGCATCTGATTCGCTATCTGCTGTTCGGCGCCTGCCTTCAAGTCGTGCTCGGCGTGGCGCTGGCGCTGATCCTCTATGAGTGCATCAAAAACAATACGGTCCGCATCACTCTTCTGATTCTGCTGGTGCTGCCGATGATGCTGCCGCCGTCGATCGTCGGCGTGCTGTGGAAATTCCTGCTGCAGGCCGACAATGGCGGGTTCAATCACCTCCTGATCAATCTGCAGCTGTTGCCGGCGAACCAGAGGATCGACTGGCTCGGCACCAGGCTGTCGCTGTGGTCGATCACGCTCGTCGATGTCTGGCAATGGACGGCCTTGCCGCTGCTCATCGTCTATAGTGGCCGCGTATCGTTGCCGCCGGCCATTTATGAAGCGGCACGGGTCGATGGTGCCTCGAGCTGGCTGGTGCTGCGGCGCATCACGCTCCCGATGCTCAAGGAAGTCATCGCCATCGCTTTCATCATCCGCTTCATGGATGCCTATAAATTCGTCGACCATGTCTCGGTGATGACCCAGGGAGGACCATCGGAGTCCTCGGAGCTGCCGGTCTATATCGCCTTCCAGAAGGGTATCCGCGAATTCCAGGTGGGTGAGGCGGCGGCACAGGCGTGGCTCATCTTCGCCGTGGCGGCGGTGCTGATCACGCTCTTTCTCAAATATATGAAACGCGTTCTCAAAGCTCAGGCGATCGCCTAGGTCCACCATGTCGCAATCCAACTATCGCCTGATCAGGACGCTGCTGCTGATCTTTCTCGGCATCTGGCTCGTCTTCACGCTCTTTCCGCTTTATTTCATGATCATCACGTCGCTGAAGCCGGTGGAAGAGATCAACCGCATGATCCCCACCTTCTGGCCGCATACACTGAAGCTCAGCAATTATGCCGGTATCTTTGCCGATCCCGGGAGCCTGAAATCGCTTGCCGACAGTGTCATCGTGTCGGTCGCCAACACCGCGCTGTCGCTGCTGCTTGGAACATTGGCGGGCTATGCGCTCGCCCGGTGGATTCGCGGCGCGGCCGGCGAGAACCTCGCCTTCTGGATTCTGTCGAACCGGATGTTCCCGCCGGTGGCGGTGATCATTCCGATGTTCTTCCTGTTCGATTCCATGCCGTGGGGCACCGACAGCTATTTCTCGCTCATCGTGCTCTATCTCGTCTTCAACCTGCCGCTTGCGACCTGGCTGATGATGGTGTTCTTCCGCGATGCGCCGCGCGAGCTGGAAGAGGCCGCCTATCTCGATGGTTTCACGCCGTTGCGCGCCTTCTTCCGGGTGACGCTACCGCTGGTGTTCCCGGGCATGATCTCGGTGGCGATGCTCTGCTGGATCTTTGCCTGGAACGAATATCTGTTCGCCAATCTCCTCACCGGCACGACCGTGAAGACTTTCCCGGTTCATATCCCGACCTTCACGCTGGGCAGCCAGTCGCTGTGGAACCTGATCATGGCCTTCAGCCTGGTGGCCATGCTGCCGCCGGTGATCCTGTTCATCATTCTGCGCCGCTACATGGTGCGCGGCCTGTCGCTCGGCGTGGTGAAGGGATAGACATGGCGCGACTCGAGCTGCAGCAGGTCTGCAAGGGCTATGATCGACCGATCCTCGACCGGCTGAGCCTGACAGTCGAGGAGGGCGAGTTCTTCGTCATTGTCGGGCCATCGGGCATCGGCAAGACGACTCTGCTGCGGTGCATTGCCGGGCTCGAGGTTGTCGACGCCGGCCGGGTGATCTTCGGCGGCCGGGACGTGACGCGCGTGCCGCCTTACCGGCGCAATGCCGCCATGACCTTCGAAAGCTATGCGCTCTACCCGCATATGACGGTGTTCGAGAACATCGCCAGCCCGCTCAGGGCACGGCGGATGGGCGAGGCTTCGGTGCGGAAGTCGGTGCTGGAGGTGGCGCGTCTGCTGCGCATCGAGCAGCTGCTCGACCGCCGCCCCCATGAGGTCTCGGGCGGCCAGAAGCAGCGCACTGCACTCGGTCGCACGCTGGTGGCGAAACCCGATGTTTATCTGCTGGACGAGCCCATCAGCCATCTCGACGCCAAGATTCGCCATGAGCTGCGTCGCCAATTTCATACGCTCCAAGAGCTGCGGCGGGTCGCAACGGTCTATGTGACCCATGATTATGCGGAGGCGCTGTCGCTGGGCGACCGGATCGGCGTCATGGGCGATGGCGGATTGGTTCAGGTGGGCAGCTCGCGCGAGGTCTTTGAGCGGCCCAACAGCATCTTTGTGGCCCGCCATCTCGGCCAGCCGTCGATCAACGAGGTGCCCTGCCGGATATCGAGCGACGGCGGCGCGCTCATGCTGCGATCGCTCGAGGGTAATCTTTCCTTCGCGGTGAACGGGTCGCAGCGGACAATGCTGGAGAAGGTGAGAAGCGATGTGCTGGTGGGCATAAGACCACAGCACATCCATGTGGCGAATGGCGGGTCGGCGGCGCAGATCGACAATGCGCTTGTTCAAGCCTTCGAACCGCTGGGCGCAACGGGCGTGCTGGTTGCCGAGACCGGTGGCGTGTCGCTGACCGTGTTGA
>JBKOZY010000088.1:0-4951 GCA_046726135.1 Pseudomonadota bacterium
TCTCGACCCCGACCCGCCTTTGCGCCATTCCGCGCTCGCCGATCAGGCCGGCGAGATGCTCCATCGGATGCCGCTCCGGGTTTTGCACGAAAATATCGGGATAGCCGACGATGTTGTCGGGAGCCATGAAGCAGGTGCGCAGCGCCCCATTGCCGTCCATTTTGCGCCCCCACCAGACCGGCTCGCCTTCGAGGCCGAGCAGCACCGCCTGATGAACATAGAATGACCAGCCGTCATACCCGGTAAGCCAGGCCATGTTGGACGGATCGGAGATCACCAGCAGATCGAGCCCGCGACGTGCCATTTCGGCACGTGTCTTCTGGATGCGCCGGTCATATTCGCTCATCGGGAAATGCAAGGTGGCGGTCAAGGCATCTTCTCCTATGCTGGCGATCTTCTAGCAGTTGCTCACGGTTTCCAAAGCCTGGAAAAGCTGCTTAGATCGCCGAAGCTGATTGGAAAAACAATCACTGATCTACTCACCATTGGGAGGAATAAGATGAGAGCTGTCAGGCTTTTCGCGGCCGTATTGCTGGGCACCACCATGCTCACGGCCGGCCCGGCAATGGCAAAATCTCTGGTTTACTGTTCGGAAGGTTCGCCCGAGAACTTCAATCCGCAGATCAACACGACCGGAACGAGCTTCGACGCCGCACGCGGCATCTACAATCAATTGGTCGAGTTCGAGCGCGGCACCGTCAACATCATCCCCGGCCTTGCCGAGAAATACTCCGTCTCCGACGACGGCAAGACGATCACCTTCAATCTGCGCAAGGGCGTCAAGTTTCATTCCAACAAGAACTTCAAGCCGACCCGCGACTTCAACGCCGATGACGTGCTGTTCTCGTTCAATCGTCAATGGAAGGACGATCATCCCTATCACAAGGTCTCCGGTGGCGCTTACGACTACTTCAACGACATGGGCATGCCGGACCTGCTGCAGTCGATCGACAAGACCGACGACTACACCGTGGTGTTCAAGCTGAAGGAGCCCAACGCCCCGATCATCGCCAATCTCGCCATGGACTTCGCCACCATCATGTCGGCCGAATATGCCGATGCCATGATGAAGGCCGGAACGCCCGAGAAGGTCGACCAGGAACCGATCGGCACCGGCCCGTTCCAGCTGGTAAACTACCAGAAGGATGCGGTCATCCGCTACAAGGCCTTCCCCGACTATTGGGGCGGCAAGGCCAAGATCGACGATCTGGTGTTCGCCATCACCAAGGAGCCGGCGGCCCGCCTCGCCAAGCTCAAGGCCAATGAATGCCAGGTGATGATCGCGCCGAACCCGGCCGACCTCGCCGCCATCAAGGCCGACTCCCAGCTCAACCTTCTGGAGCAGGCCGGCTTGAATGTCGGCTATCTGTCGATGAATGCCACCAAGCCGCCCTTCGACAAGAAGGAGGTGCGTCAGGCCATCAACATGGCGATCGACAAGGCCGATATCCTGAAGGAGGTCTATCAGGGCGCCGGCCAGCCCGCCAAGAACCCGATACCGCCGACCATCTGGTCATATTCCGAGGCCACCAAGGATTACGACTACAATCCCGACAAGGCCAAGGAGATGCTGAAGGCTGCCGGCGTGGAGAATCTCGAGACCGATCTGTGGTGGATGCCGGTGTCGCGCCCCTACAACCCCAATGCCAAGCGCATGGCCGAGATGATGCAGTCCGATCTCGCCAAGGTCGGCATCAACGCCAAGCTTGTCTCCTTTGAATGGGGCGAATATCGCAAGCGCCTGCAGGCCGGCGAGCACCAGCTCGGCCTTCTCGGCTGGACCGGCGACAATGGCGATCCCGACAACTTCTTCTTCCTGCTCGGCTGCAGCGCCGACGGCAAGCCGAACGCCCAGAACATCGCCAAATGGTGCAACAAGGACTTCAATGACGGGCTGGTGAAGGCGCGAACCCTGCCCGACAAGGAGCAGCGCACCGCCATCTACGAGAACATGCAGAAGATCTTCAAGGAAGAGGCGCCGTGGTTCACCATTGCGCACTCGACCGTGTTCGAGCCGATCCGCAAGGAGGTGGTGGACTACAAGGTCTCCCCGCTCGGGCGCCATGAATTCTATGGCGTCGATGTGAAATAGACTGCTCCCGCGTCATCCGTCTCCTCGGGTCTTCGGGGAGACGGATGCCGGCAGGCCGGATGACAGGCCATGCTCGGTTTCATCGTCAGGCGCGTAGCGATCACGCTGCCGACCTTTCTGGCCCTGATGTTCATCACCTTCATGCTGATTCGCCTGGTGCCGGGCGATCCCATCGAGGCGCGGCGCGGCGAGCGCGGCATTTCGCCCGAGCGCCTCGAGATGCTGCGTCACGAGATGGGGCTCGACCAGCCCGTCTGGCGGCAGTTCCTCGATTATGTGTGGAACATCCTGCATGGCGATTTCGGCACCTCGATCATCAGCCACGAGAAGGTGGTGACCGAGTTCCTGACGCTGTTTCCCGCCACCATCGAGCTCAGCCTCGCTGCCATGCTGCTGGCGGTCGTGCTCGGCATCCCGGCCGGCGTGATTGCCGCGGTGCGCCGCGGTACCCCCTACGATCAGGCCCTGATGGGCGCTGCCCTTACCGGCTATTCCATGCCGATCTTCTGGTGGGGTCTGCTGCTGATCATGCTCTTTTCCGGCTATCTCGGCTGGACCCCGGTCTCCGGCCGCATCGATCTGATCAGATATTATTTCGAGCCGGTCACCGGCTTCATGCTGATCGACAGCCTGCTCTCCGACCAGGAAGGCGCCTTCCTTGATGCTTTGCGCCATCTCATCCTGCCGGCGATCGTGCTCGGCACCATCCCGCTTGCCGTCATCGCCCGCATGACGCGTTCCTCGATGCTCGAGGTCCTCGAGGAGGACTATGTCCGCACTGCCCGTGCCAAGGGTCTGTCACCATTCCGCGTCATCGGCGTCCATGCCCTGCGCAACGCGCTCATCCCGGTTGTCACCACGATCGGGCTGCAGATCACCACGCTCATGGCTGGTGCCGTGCTCACCGAGACGATCTTTTCCTGGCCCGGCGTCGGCAACTGGCTCATCGAATCGATCAGTCGGCGCGACTATCCCGCCCTCCAAGGCGGCATCCTGCTGATCTCCGGCATCGTCATCTTCCTCAACCTCCTGATCGACATGCTCTACAGCATCATCAACCCGCGGATTCGCCATGCCCGCTGACGTTGCCCTGAGCCCCCCGCGCCAGGCCCAGCCCGGTCCCCTCCTCGAATTCTGGCGGTCCTTTCGCGAGAATCGCGGCGCCGCGATCGGCCTCGTCATCGTCATCGTCATCTGCCTCGTCGCGCTGTTCGCCCCAATGCTGGCGCCGCATTCGCCAATCGAGCAGTTTCGCGGCTTCGCCAAGCTGCCGCCGGCCTGGGTGGAAGGCGGCGATCCGCGCTTCCTGCTCGGCACCGATCCGCTCGGCCGCGACATGCTCTCGCGCATCATCTACGGGGCGCGCATCTCGCTCTTCATCGGCCTCTCGGTCATGATCGTGTCGACGGTGGTCGGGGTGGCGCTCGGTCTTGCCGCTGTCGCTTTCGGCGGCATCGTCGATGTCGTCATCCTCCGCATCATGGACCTGATCGTCGCCATCCCGTCGCTGGTGCTCGCCATTCTCATCATTGCGGTGATCGGGCCCAACCTCACCAACACCATCGTCGCGGTGACGATCGTCTACCTGCCCCGCTATGTCCGGCTCATCCGTGCTTCCGCATTGTCCGAGCTGTCACGCGACTATGTCACCGCCGCCCGCGTTGCCGGCGTCGGCAAGCTGCGGCTGATGCTCGCCACCGTGCTTCCCAACTGCCTGGCGCCGCTCATCGTCCAGGCGGCGCTCGGCGTCTCCGACGCCATTCTCGAGGCGGCCGGCCTCGGCTTCCTCGGCCTCGGCGCTCAGCCGCCGACGCCCGAATGGGGAGCGATGCTCGCCGACAGCCGCGAATTCATCCTCGCCGCCCCATGGATCGTCACCTTCCCCGGCCTCGCCATCCTGATCACGGTGGTGAGCATCAATCTGTTCGGCGACGGCCTGCGCGACGCTCTCGACCCAAGGTTGAAACGCAGTTAAGACTTCCGAACTGAACAGCCCGGGGGTTCAGCCGCCATGTCCGCATGGATCGGACCAGCCATTGTTGCAGCTCTCATCGGTTGCCTGACGACGATGCTGGGCTGGAGCGTCTCCTAACGGGAAATTCACATCCTACCTACGCAAGTGATAATCCTGTGGTTGTTTTCTATTCTCAAACTACAGCAATCGCTCAGTTGACCGTTGATTTGCGGAGCGATGCTTATGAGAAACTGTCAAAAGAACGAAAGGTCCGACTGTACGAAGACTATGTTGGATTGCTCATTCACGCCGTTGCTCTTTCGGAGCAGGCGCTTGAAAAACTTGATAAGGGCCTTAGTAGCTTGGCTTCGGACCCGTTGGCCCGTTAATGGGCGGAACCGGGATCGGCTTGGGACGTGGCTTCGATGCCATCGAGTTTGCTCCTGTCTCCTGCCATCGAATATAGTTTCAGCGACTCACTTGGCGACAGCCGACCCATGGCCACGCAATGACAACCGATTTCGTGACCGCGGTCATCGGCGCCCTCGGCACCATCATTGCCGCCTTTATCGGCGTGCTGACCTGGTATCTCGCGACTCGCGCCGATCGGGTGAAGGAGATGAGCGAGCGCGAGGCCGAGCGGTTGCGCGACACCGAGGCCCGCGACCAGCGCGTCCTCGACATCGTGGTGGCGCTTCATTCCGAGATCCTGGCCGGGCTCCTCGCCAATCGTCGTCAGCTTACCCCCGAGGAAGCCCGCTACGCCCTCGAGCAGGACAATCCCTTCGCCACGCCCGACGACACCGACTTCGTGTTCGATTCGGTGAAGAACGACATCACCATCCTTCCCGCCCCGGTGATTCATGCCGTGGTGCAATATTATCGCGCTGCTCGTCAGACCAACC
>JBKOZY010000089.1:0-2161 GCA_046726135.1 Pseudomonadota bacterium
GTCGAACAGCACCGCGACGATGATGAAGGTGCCGACGAAAGTGCCCTGCCAGAAGGGATTGATCCCGAGGAGCGTCAGGCTGTTGCGGATCATCTCGATCAGCACCGCGCCGACGACCGCGCCGAAAGCAGTGCCCGAGCCTCCCATCAGATTGGCCCCGCCGATCACCACCGCAGCGATGACGATCAGCTCCATGCCCGTGCCCATGCCGGTGGTGATCGTGCCGAGCCATCCGACCTGCAGGATCCCGGCGATCCCCGCCATCAGGGCCGACAGCATATAGACGCTGACCTTGACCCGCCGGACATTGACGCCGGTCAGCTCGGCAGCCTGCTCATTGCCGCCGATCGCAAAGATATGACGGCCCCATTTCGACCAGCGAAATGCAAAGCCGAAGATCAGCGCCAAGACCAGCAGGAACACCGCCGGATTGGGGACGAATACCATCCCTGCCAGCCAGGTGAGGAACGAGCCGACCGGTGTGTCGGGTCCGATCCATTCGGCAAGCCGCAGAAACCAGCCGCGCGTCGACCCGCCGCCGAGTGCCACCAGCTTGGCGTGGTCGTGGCCGAAATTGTAAACCATCTGGTTGCCGGACAGCACCATTGCCAGGCTGCGCGCCAGCGACATCATGCCGAGCGTGACCACGAAGGGCGGCATGCCGACATAGGCGATGAGGATGCCGTTGGCGAGGCCGCAGACCAGCGCCGCCCCGAGCCCGAGCGGAATGGCAAGCCACACCGAATATTCCCACGACATCATCATGCCGGTGACCATTCCCGACAGGCACAGCACCGATCCGACCGAAAGATCGATGCCCCCGGTGATGATGACCGCTGTCATCCCGAGGGCGATGATGCCGACAAACGCACAATTGCGCGCGACGTTGAACAGATTGGCCGAGGTATCGAAGGTGGTGGTCGCCATCGACAGATAGACGAACGCCGCGACCGCCGCCACGAACACCCAGAATGTCTGGTGCGACAGCAAGTGGCCGATCGGCCCGTAGGTCTGGCGACTGATGGTGTCCTCGAGCGAAACTGCCATGTCTGTCGAACCCTCTATGCCGCCTGGATGGCGCCGGTGATCAGCCCGGTGACTTCCTCCGGCGATGATTCGGCGACCTTCTTGTCCGCAACCTTGCGGCCGCGCCGCAGCACCACGATGCGGTCGGCCACTTCGAACACGTCGGGCATGCGATGGCTGATCAGGATCACCCCGATGCCGGTGTCGCGCAGGCGCCTGATCAGGTTCAGCACCTCGGCGACCTGCCGCACGCTGATTGCCGCCGTCGGCTCGTCCATCAGGACGATCTTGGGATCGGACAGCCGGGTGCGGGCGATCGCCACCGCCTGGCGCTGTCCCCCCGACATCTGCTTCACCAGATCGCGCGGCCTCGTCTCCGACCTCAGCTCGTTGAACAGCTCGCCGGAGCGCCTGGTCATGGCGCTATGATCGAGCAGCCGGAACGGACCGAACTTCCTGCGGATCTCGCGGCCGAGATAGACATTGGCCGCCGCCGTGAGATTGTCGCACAGCGCGAGGTCCTGATAGACGATCTCAACCCCATGCTGCCGCGCCTCGATCGGCCGATGGAACTGCACCTCTTGGCCGTTGATTTTGAGGCTGCCATGCGACGGCCGGAAATTGCCTGCGATGATCTTGACCAGGGTGGACTTGCCGGCGCCGTTGTCCCCCATGAGGCCGACCACCTGGCCTTTTTCCAGCGTCAGGGACACCTCGTGCAGCGCCTGGATGGCACCGAAGTTCTTCGAGACATCGATCAATTGCAGAACGGACACCGGTACATTCCTGCGGTCGGGCTTTCGACTAGCTAGCCGCAGATTGCCGATTGGCGCAAGATTGGCTTGCGACAGATTGACTTCACAAAACGATCGATATTAGCTGGCCGGCAAGGATTGTTGCCGCCGAACGACGATAAACAGGGACGGTCGATCCGTGGGAGGAGTTCCATGAAGAAACTGCTGATCATTCTTGCAGCCGCTGGGTTTGTCATGTCCGCCGATGCAGCGCTGGCACAGAAAAAGACCCTTGCCGTCGTCGTGAAGGGCCTCGACAACCCGTTTTTCACCGTGCTCGGCAATGGCTGCAAAAAATGGAACGAGGAGCACCCCGATTCCGAATATGAGTGCCTCTATAC
>JBKOZY010000090.1:0-6171 GCA_046726135.1 Pseudomonadota bacterium
GCGCGGCATCACGTCGACCGGGAACCCGTAATCGTCGATATCGATACCGCGCACCATGCCCGTGGCCTTGGCAAACCGCATGGCGAAATAGGGCCTGGTGGCTTTGGCGAGCAACGACGCTGCTGCCGCGAGCTGCGGGCCGTTCTTCAGCCTGAGCGCCAACGGCTCGAGAAATGGACTGAGCTGATTCTGACCGCCGGCCTTGGCCATCAGCAGCATGCCGCCCATCATCGTATCGGACTGGACGTCATCGAGATCGCCGTCGCTGAAGCGGAAGCGCGAGATCTGGCCGACGCCCTGGTGCCGCCCGATCTCGCCGGCAGCCAGCTGGCCGTAGAACAAGGTCGGGTAGGCTGCCGCCTCGCTGTAGGCGGCATTGGCGCCGCTCTTGTCGCCCATCGCCTCGAGCGCCCGCGCCAGCCAGAACTTGCCGCGAGCCGTCTCGGTCCGGCTCGTCGCCTTCTCCGCCAGCCGACGGAAATGCTTGGCCGCCAGTTTCGCGTCATGCAGCTTGTCGAGCGCGATGAACCCGGAAAGAAATTCGCTCTCCTCATAGATCTTGCCGGAGCTCAGCCCATGCTGCGACGCGAGCTTGTAGGCGTCGCGATAGTCCTTGTGATCGTCGGCCAAGAGATAGCGCGCGACGCTCTGCTTGAGATCGCTCCACTGCTCGGGCTCGTACTGCGCCGCCGCGCTGGTCGGCACTGCGACGAGCACCTCGCGCGCCGCAAGGTAGTTCTTCCTGGCGAGGTGGTACCAGCGCGCCAGGACATAGCGCATTGCCGGCGCCTGCTGGATCCCTTGCGGCAATTGGCGATAGAGCTTTTCGCCGGTCGATTCGCGCGCGATCAAGGCCTTGGCGGCCAGCGCCGCCGAGCGATACTCGCGCGGCAGATAGCTCGACGCCCGGAGCGCCTGCTCGGCCTGATGCGCCACCACCATGGTCCACAGCCGCGCCAGATGGTCGTTGGTATCGAGCAGCGCAGCAAATTCACTGGCGATCCGCTTCTCGGTCTCCGGTCGGAGCGACTTGCTGGTCCAGGCGGCGCGGATGAGCTGCGCCGCACCCTTCCGGTCGCCCTGTGCCAGCAGCAGCCGCGCATAGGCGGCGCGTCCTTCGGGCGACACCGGCTTGCGGTTGGCGAAATGCGCTGCGATGGCCTCCGCCGAGCCGTTCTCGTAGAGGATGATTTCGGCCCGCGCCATGAAGGAATCGGCGCCGGGCCAGCCCGGATTCTCCGCCAGGAAATTCATGATGCGCTGATAGCCGGCTTCCCGGAAGCGGTCGCGGATGAAGAACCATTCGACGATTCGCTGCGCCGCCTTGCTGCCCGACGCCGCCGCCGCGCGCCCGGCCTCGTCATATTTGCCGGCCAGCACCGCCCGCACCGCATTCTCGCCCGATGCGGTGAAGATCAGGCCCGACGCTGACGACAAGACCTCGGAGCGCACGGCCTGAGCCTGAGCCTGCGCCTGATCGGCCGCGCCGCCGCCGGCAATGACGAACAAAAGCAGGGCCGCAGCGGCCGTGCGGCACCGGCCGCCGGCCACAATTCTCGCCACGTTGCCTTGTGGAAATCTCCCCGCCATGTCCCCTCGCCACCCACTCCCCGCCGCAAATTTGACTGGGAATATGGCCATGATGTGTTCGAATCGAATTTCGCCCGCCCTCAGTGCTTGCCGAATTGCGCGCGGGGAGTCTATAGAATCCAGAAGATCAGCCGGGGATTGCGGGAGATTGAGGAGCGACGTGGTGGAATTGCGAGGCTCGATTACCGCGCTGATCACTCCCTTCCGCAATGGCGAGGTCGACGAGCAGGCCTTCCGTGAGCTGATCGAGTGGCAGATCGCCGAAGGCAGCGATGGCATTGTCCCGGTGGGCACCACCGGTGAGTCGCCGACGCTTTCCGCCGAGGAGCACAAGCGCGTCATCGAGGTCGCGGTGGAGACCGCTGGCGGCCGCGTCCCGGTGGTCGCGGGCACCGGCTCGAACAGCACCGCCGAGGCGATCGCCTTCACCCGCCACGCCGCCCATGCCGGCGCCGATGCCGCGCTCGTCGTGGTGCCCTACTACAACAAGCCCACCCAGGACGGGCTCTACAATCACTTCAAGGCGGTCGCTGCCGCCGCCGACATTCCGATCCTCGTTTACAACGTGCCGAGCCGGACGGTCGCCAGCATCTCGATCGAGACCATCGACCGGCTCGCTCGCGACATCGCCAACATCGTCGGCACCAAGGATGCGACCGCCGATCTCGCCCGGGTGTCGCGCCAGCGCCTTGCCACGGGCGCGGACTTCATCCAGCTGTCCGGCGAGGACGCCACCGCTCTCGGCTTCAACGCCCATGGCGGCGTGGGATGCATCTCGGTGACCGCCAATGTCGCGCCGCGCCTGTGTGCCGCGTTCCAGCGCGCCTGCCGCGATGGCGATTACGTCACGGCGCTCACCTTGCAGGATCGGCTGATGCCGCTCCATCACGCCCTGTTCGTCGAGACCAGCCCCGCCCCGGTGAAATTTGCCGCGAGCGTGCTGGGCATGAGCAGCGACGAGGTGCGCCTGCCGCTCGTCCCGGCGAGCGAAGCCGCCCGCGCCACAATCCGAGAGGCCATGGTTCACGCCGGCCTCATCAACTGACTCGAAGCCTGTCATGGCGCAGAAGCGCGGCTCCGAAGGGCGTAGTGGCGCCCGCAAAGTGGTCATCGAGAATCGGCGCGCCCGCTTCGATTACGAGATCCTCGAGACCTTCGAGGCCGGCATCGCGCTCGCGGGGCCGGAGGTGAAGAGCCTGCGCCAGGGCAGGGGAAATCTTCAGGATGCTTATGCCAGCGTCGACCATGGCGAGCTCTTTCTGGTCAACGCCTATATCCCGGAATACTCCGAGGCCAATCGTTTCAACCATGAGACCCGGCGGCCGCGCAAGCTGCTGCTCCATCGCCGCGAGATCGATCGCCTTGCCGGCGGCGTGCTGCGCGACGGGCTCACCATCGTGCCGCTGCGGCTGTTCTTCAATCCGCGCGGGCGTGCCAAGGCGGAGATCGCGCTGGCCCGTGGCAAGAAGCTGCACGACAAGCGCGAAACCGAGAAGCAGCGCAGCTGGGCCCGCGAGAAATCGCGGCTGCTGCGGGAGCGCGGCTGACGCCGGCGTCGCCGGCTAGATTTCTGCGTAATCGTCGAAATCGTCGGTGTTGCGCTGCGCCGGCGCCCGTTCCTGCCGCCGCATCTCGCGCTCCGCCGGGTCGCGCCCGACCTCGGCCCGAAGCTCACTCAGATCGATGAACTGGTCGGCCTGCCGGCGCAGCTCGTCCGCCACCATCGGCGGCCGCGTCACCAGCGTCGACACGACCGACACGCGCCGGCCCTTCTGCTGCAGTGCCTCGACCAGCGAGCGGAAGTCGCCATCGCCGGAGAACAGCACGACATGATCGAGATTGTCGGCAAGCCGCATGGCATCGACCGCAAGCTCGATGTCCATGCTCCCCTTGACCTTGCGCCGGCCAAGCGAGTCGGTGAATTCCTTGGCCGGCTTGGTGCGCACCATATAGCCATTGTAGTCGAGCCAGTCGATCAGCGGCCGGATCGGCGAATATTCGGCATCGTCCATCAACGCCGTGTAATAGATCGCCCGGACCAGCCGTGCCCGTTTGCGGAAATGGCCGAGCAGCCGCTTGTAGTCGATGTCGAAGCCGAGCGACTTGGCGGTGGCGTAGAGATTCGCGCCATCGATGAACAGGGCAATGCGCTCGTCGGGATACAGGATCATCGGAATAATCTCCCACTGAAATAACGCAGACGTTGAATGGCGGCCCGAGCGCGCGATATTGATTCCGCGGGCCATGGCACAGGCAGGGCGGCTGAATACACCGATCTGCAGGGACATTTCAATCGCATAGCAGGCAGGTTGCACATGATCCTGATCGGCATCGGCAGCAACATGCCCGGCCCCTGGGGAACGCCGGAGGAGACGGTGGTCCGAGTGCCTCCGGAGCTCGATCGCGGGCCGGTCCGGGTCACCAGGGTTTCGAACCCGGTCAGGACCACGCCGTTCGGCGTGACCGATCAGCCGGCCTTCACCAATGCCGCCCTGGCGATCGAGACCGATCTCGCGCCCTCGACACTCCTGTTGCATCTTCAAGCGCTGGAGCGCCGCGCCGGCCGCCACCGAGAGATTCGCTGGGGTCCGCGCACCCTCGACCTCGATATTCTCGACTATCGCGGTCTCATTCTCGAGGAGCCATCGGGGCTGGTCTTGCCGCATCCCGGCATTGCCGAGCGGCCTTTCGTGCTCATCCCGGTCATCCAGATCGCCCCGGAATGGCGCCATCCGGTCACCGGTCTGACGGCCGCCGAGATGCTCGCCCAGGTTGCGCCATCGGCCGAGGGCGTGGTGTTGAGCGAGTAGAATGGGGCAGTAGGCAATAGGCATTCGGCAGCAGTTTGGTTCTTCTGCCGACTGCCTGATGCCGACTGCCAGGACATTCACTATTCGCTGTCCTTGCATAATCCGCGGAAATGCTATAGCAGGCGCTGAATCCCTGAATTCCGAGAAGGAGACGAGCCGCATGGCGCGCGTCACCGTTGAAGATTGCATCGACAAGGTTCCCAACCGTTTCGAGCTGGTGCTGCTCGCGTCGCATCGGGCGCGCACGATTACCAAGGGCGCGCCGACGACCGTCGAACGCGACAACGACAAGAACCCGGTTGTCTCCTTGCGCGAGATTGCCGAGGAGACGATCGATCGCGACGATCTGCGCGAGGACTATATCCATTCGATGCAGAAGCATGTCGAGATCGACGAGCCGGAAGCCAGCGAGGTGCCGATGATCTCGGTCTCGGACGATCTGCCCCTGGTGGTCGAGGCGCCGAACGAGCCCGGTGACGAATATGCCCGGCGCACCGAGGAGGAATTGCTCCGCGGGCTCGAGCACCTGCCGCCGGCCGAAAGCCCGGGCAGCCAGCGCTCCGGTTACTGAGCGGCCAAGGCGGCGCCCGCCAGCGTCGAAATAGCGCGTGCTGCTTTGTTTCGACCCGCGCAAGGATTAGATTCGTCTTGCGCGACGGGGGGAGTCTCTCGTCGCCTGCCACGGCACGCGATCGATGATGCGTCAGTTCGAACTGGTGGAGCGAGTCACCAGCTATGACCCGGATGCGGATGAGAGCCTTCTCAACCGCGCCTATGTCTATGCGATGCGGGCGCATGGCCATCAGACCCGCGCCTCAGGCGATCCCTATTTCTCCCATCCCCTCGAGGTCGCCGCCATCCTCACCGACCTGAAGCTCGACGATGCCACCATCGTCGCCGCCCTGCTGCATGACGTCGTCGAGGACACCGATGCCACCCATCGCGAGATCGAGGACCTGTTCGGCTCCGAGATCAGCGCCCTGGTCGACGGGCTCACCAAGATCCGCCGCCTCGATCTTGTCTCCAAGGAAGCCGCCCAGGCCGAGAACCTCCGCAAGCTGCTGCTCGCCGTGTCGAAGGACGTCCGCGTGCTGCTCGTCAAGCTCGCCGACCGCCTTCACAACATGCGCACCCTCGAGCATGTGCCGGCCGACAAGCGCCAGCGCATCGCCCAGGAGACGGTCGACATCTATGCGCCGCTGGCCGGGCGCATGGGCATGCAGACCATTCGCGAGGAGCTCGAGGATCTGTCCTTCAAGGTGCTCAACCCCGACGCCTACCGCACCATTGCCGACCGCCTGAAGCGGCTGCGCCGCGAGAGCGGCAACATGCTGCTCGAGATCGAGGACGCGCTGAAGAAGAAGCTCGAGGAGAGCCACATCAAGGCCGACGTGTCGGGCCGCGAGAAGCGGCCCTATTCGATCTGGCGCAAGATGGACAGGAAACAGCTGTCGCTCGGTCAGCTCTCCGATATTTTTGGCTTCCGCGTCCTCGTCAACACCGTCGATGAATGCTACCGCGCCCTCGGCATCGCCCACCGCACCTGGCGCGTCGTCCCCGGCCGGTTCAAGGACTATATCTCGAACCCCAAGCAGAACGACTACCGCTCCATCCACACCACCGTGATCGGCCCGCACCATATGCGGGTCGAGCTGCAGATCCGCACCTTCGCCATGCACGAGATCGCCGAGCGCGGCGTCGCGGCGCACGGCCTCTACAAGGACATCGGCAGCGCGCTCGAGGCCCGCAAGGGCGTGAAGCTGCCGGCCAC
>JBKOZY010000091.1:0-4404 GCA_046726135.1 Pseudomonadota bacterium
CTGCAGGGCTTCATGCCGGTGCTGCAATGCGTGCTGACCGCCAAATACAAGATGCCCGGCTTGTCGCTCAACACCGGCGCCGGCGTCGTCACGCCCGACACCATCGATGCGCTGACCAAGCTGATCGATGATGGGATCAGGTGAGGCAGTAGGCAGTAGGCAGTAGGCAAGACTGCCTCCTTAAAGCCCCTCACCCGGTGCTTCGCACCACCCTCTCCCCGCTGGCGCGGGGCGAGGGGAGTAATGAAGCGACGCCCGCTCTACTCCCTTCTCCCCGTGCTTACGGGGAGAAGGTGCCCCGAAGGGGCGGATGAGGGGCAAAGGTGAAAGTAGGCAGTAGGCGTTAGGCAGTAGGGAAGAGCGCGGGACACTGCCTACTGCCTATCTGACGACTGCCTGCTGCCTACCCATTCCGAAACGCATATGCATAGCCATTGATGGCGGGTCCGCCGCCGAGATGGGCATAGAGGATTCGCGAGCCATCGGGGAAGTAACGCTTCTCCACGAGGTCGATCATGCCCTGCATCGATTTGCCCTCATACACCGGATCGGTGATCATCCCTTCGAGCCGGGCGGAGAGCCGCATCGCCTGCTTGGTCTCCTCCGAGGGAACGCCATAGAGCGGATAGGCATAGTCCTCGTTGAGCACGATATCGTCCGCGGTGATGTCGCGGCCGAGCTCGACGAGCCGGGCGGTGTCCTGCGCGATCTTGAGGACCTGCGCCCTGGTCTGGGCCGGCGTCGCCGAGGCATCGATGCCGATCACCTTGTCGGCCCGCCCATCCTTGGCGAAGCCCACCACCATGCCGGCATGAGTCGAGCCGGTCACCGTGCACACCACGACATGGTCGAAGGCGAAGCCGAGCGCCTTCTCCTGGGCGCGGACCTCCTCGGCGAATCCGACATAGCCGAGCCCGCCGAATTTGTGCACCGATGCGCCGGCCGGAATCGCATAGGGCTTGCCGCCCTTGGCCCGCACATCCTCGAGCGCCTCCTCCCAGCTCCTGCGGATGCCGATGTCGAACCCCTCGTCGACGAGCTCGATATCGGCGCCCATCAGCCGGCTGAGCAGGATGTTGCCGACCCGGTCATAGACCGCATCCTCATGCGGCACCCAGCTCTCCTGCACCAGCCGGCACTTCATGCCGAGCTTCGCCGCCACCGCCGCGACCATGCGGGTGTGGTTCGACTGGACGCCGCCGATCGACACCAGCGTGTCGGCATTGGAAGCAATGGCATCCGGAATGATGTATTCGAGCTTGCGGAGCTTGTTGCCGCCAAAGGCGAGCCCCGAATTGCAGTCCTCGCGCTTGGCATAGATCTCGACCTTGCCGCCGAGATGCGCGCTCAGCCGGTTGAGCTTCTCGATAGGGGTGGGGCCGAAGGTGAGGGGGTAGCGATCAAATTTCTCGAGCATGGTTGCCTCGTCGCGGGATGCGAAGTATCACCCCTTTTCGAGCGGTTTCCAAGGTGAGGGTTCCATCCTAGCCTCCGTCGCCATCGCAGCGGTGACTTTTGCGCTCCTGTTTTGCGGGGCGATGCTCGGCATGGTCTTCGCCAAGGCGGTGCCCGAGCATCATCTCGGCACCGATTCGAAGGATGTGATGAAGCTCGGCATGGGCCTCGTCGCCACCATCTCGGCGCTGGTTCTCGGCCTGCTCATCGCCACGGCCAAGGGCGCCTATGACGACCAGCGCAAGGAGATCAACCAGATCTCGGCCAATATCATCCTGCTCGATGGCGCATTGACGGACTATGGGCCGCCGGCGCAGGGGGCGCGCGACGCGCTGCGCTTGACCGCGACGACCGCGCTTCATCGCATCTGGCCGTCGAGCCTCGTCAAGACGTCGGAGGCCGACGATCCCAAGACCAGGGAGGAGGGCAGGGTGCTCGGCGCCAGGATCCGCGCGCTCGAGCCTCAGAGCGACAATGAGCGCAAGCTGCAGACCGCGGCGTTGCAGATCCATGCCGATCTCGCCCGCGCCTATCTGCTGCTCGTTGCCCAGCGCGAGGATGGCTCGATCCCGACGCCCTTTCTCGTCATCCTGATCTCCTGGCTCGTCGTGCTCTTTGCTCTTTTCGGCCTCTTCGCCTCGCCCAACGCCACCGTCATCACCACGCTCATCGTCTGCGCGCTGTCGGTGTCCTGCGCGATCTTTCTGATCCTCGATTTCGCCCACCCCTTTGCCGGGGTGATGCAGATCTCGAGCGCGCCGTTGCAGAGTGCGGTATTGCATTTGGCGCCGTGAGAAAGGCAATAGGCAGTTAGGCAATAGGCAGTAGGAAAGGGTGCCGATCACGTCCTACTGCCTATCTGCCTACTGCCTATCTGCCTACTGCCTATCTTACAACCCGAACGGATAAGTATCCGGCACCGCCCCCGCCTTCCGATGCTCACGCCCGAGCGGTGTCACCGCGCTGGTCTCGTCGAACCACACATAGGCGTTGAACTGGAGCGGCAGCGACGCATCGGAATAGTGGCTCATCAGCTCCGTGTCCGGCCGGTAGATGACGCCGATGAACCGCTCGAGCCTGGGCTCGCTGAGCCGCCGCTGCAGCGCCTCGTCGCGTTGAGGATCGAGGAGAAAGCGGCGCACCCCGGCATCATGGCAGAGCCGCTCATAGCTGTCGCGATGCGACGGCCGCACCCGCTTGATCTCCATCGGCCCGTCCCAGTCGCTGGCCGCCGCAACCGTGCCCGTATGGGTGCCGAAGCCGATCAGCGCCGCCGCTTCGCCGAAGCGCTCGCGGGTGAGCTGGCCGATATTGAGCTCGCCGCGCACCGTGCCCATCTCGGTGAAGCGCGCATCCCCGATATGGGAGTTGTGTGCCCACACCACCGCCTTGGCGCTCGGGCCCTTGGCCTCGAGCAGATGCTCGAGCGTCTCGAACATGTGGCTGTCGCGCAGGTTCCATGACTCCGCGCCGCCATAATACATGATCCGGTAATAGCGCTCGGCCGCCGCGATCAGCCGCGCATTCTGCACCGCATCGAGAAAGCTGTCGCTGCCCGTCATGCCATAGTCGAGCTGACGTGCCAGCAACGCCCGGCATTGCGCGATCACCGCCTCCTCGCATTTGCGATAGCCTTCGGTGAGCACCGCCCGCCCATAGGTTGCGGGCTCCTTCTGCCATGGCGTGAGGCAGCCATAGCGCTCGCGCGCCACCTTGGCGGCCTGCGGGTCGATCTTGTCGAGATAGCCGAGCACCGCCGCGATCGAGCCGCTCATATTGTAGATGTCGAGCCCGTAGAAGCCGGCGCGCGCCTTCGGCTCCGCCACGCCCTCATTATGCGCCCGCATCCATTCGACGAATTCCATCACCTCGACATTGCGCCACATCCATGTCGGAAAGCGCTGGAACGGCGGCTCGCGCCCGGCAAGCGCCGGGCGGTGGCGGACATGGCGGTCGACTGCCGCCGCATCCGGCCAGTCGGCCTCGACCGCGACGATGGTGAAGCCATGCTGCGCGATCAGGTGCCGGGTGATTGCCGCCCGCGCCCGGTAGAACTCCGACGTGCCGTGCGACGCCTCGCCGAGCAGCACCACGCGTCGGTCGGCAAAGCGCTCGAACAGCCGCGCGAAGGCGGGGTCGTCGAAATCGGGCAGCGGCTCGGCCGCATCGGCGATCATTTCCGACAGCGTCCGGCCGCGCGATTGGCCGGCCAGGTGATTGCTCGCCGCCCGCCGCCCATTCTCGGTCCATCCCTGCTCGCCGATCAGCGGCACGAACCGGACGCCGCCCAGATCCTCGCTCTCGAAATCGAGCTCGTTCTTGCGCACGAGCTTCAGGAGCTTCTGCGCGCGCTCCTCCCCGCCGACCGGGATCACCAGGCGGCCGCCGATCTTGAGCTGGCGCATCAACGCCTCTGGAACGTCCGGTCCACCGGCCGCCACCAGGATCGCATCATAGGGCGCCGCCTCCGGCCACCCCTTGGTGCCGTCGCCGACATGGATGGCGACATTGCCATAGCCGAGCGCCTCGATCCGGCGCTCCGCCGCCGCCGCCAGCGATGGATGCCGCTCGATCGCATGGACTTGCGCCGCGATCTGGCCGAGCACCGCCGCCGCATAGCCCGACCCGGCGCCGATCTCGAGCACGCGGTCGGAGGGCTTGACCTCGGCGGCTTCGATCATCAGCGCAACGATATAGGGCTGCGAGATCGTCTGGCTCTCGCCGATCGGCAGCGGCCCGTCCTCATAGGCGAATTCCTCGAAGCCGGGCTCGACGAACGCCTCGCGCGGCACCCGCCGCATCGCCTCGAGCACAAGCCGATCGCGCACGCCGCGGCGGGCAATCTGAATGTCGACCATGCGGTCGCGGGCGGGAGAAAGGTCGAGCATGGGCCGCCTCAATTTATTGTGGCAACGGCCATCCCCTCAAGAGGTTCCTGGGGTGGTGGAC
>JBKOZY010000092.1:0-1752 GCA_046726135.1 Pseudomonadota bacterium
ATGGAGGACAAGCCGAGCCAGGCGCTGCTGCGCGGCAGGCGTGTCAGCAGCATGTGGCAGGCGATCGAGGCAGTGAAGCGCGGCGAGGCGCATGTGGCGGTTTCCGCCGGCAATACCGGGGCTTTGATGGCGATGGCCAAGGTCATTCTCGACACCATGCCGGGGATCGACCGCCCGGCCATCGCCGCCATCTGGCCGACGCTCAGGGGCGAGAGCATCGTGCTCGATGTCGGGGCGACGATCGGCGCCGACGCCGACCAGCTCGTCGATTTTGCCATCATGGGCGAGGCGCTGGCGCGTTGCCTGTTCGGCATCGAGCGGCCGACCGTCGGCCTGCTCAACATCGGTGTCGAGGAGATCAAGGGCATCGAGCAGGTCAAGGAAGCCGCCCGCCGGCTGCGGGAGCTCAGGCTGCCGATCGAATATATCGGCTTTGTCGAAGGCGACGACCTCGGCAAGGGCACTGTCGATGTCGTGGTGACCGAGGGGTTCACCGGCAATATCGCGCTCAAGACAGCGGAAGGCACCGCCCGCCAGCTGACCGCCTATCTGAAGCAGGCGCTCAACCGCACGCTCATCGCCAGAATCGGCGCATATATGGCGGCGGGAGCCTTCGAGGCGGTGCGCGAGAAGATGGACCCGCGGACGCGCAACGGCGGGGTGTTCCTCGGGCTGAACGGCGTCGTGGTCAAGAGTCATGGCGGCACCGATGCCTTCGGCTTTGCCTCGGCGATCGATGTCGCGGTCGACATGGTCGAGAACCGCATTGTCGAGAAGATTGCCGCCGATATGGCGGTGAAATCCACGCTTTCGCCTGGCCCTGTAGCCGAGGCCGGGGCAGGGGTCTGAGAATGCAGCGTCGGCGGGCGGTGATTGAAGGGGTGGGGTCGGCGCTTCCCGAGCGGGTGCTGACCAACCACGATCTTGCACGGATGGTCGACACCAGCGATGAGTGGATCATCGAGCGGACCGGCATTCGCGAGCGGCGGATCGCCGGGCCGGGGGAGACCACGGCTAGTCTCGGCATTGCCGCCGCCAGGGCGGCGCTCGACCATGCCGGTGTCGCCGCCGATGAGATCGACCTCATCATCCTTGCCACCTCGACCCCCGACAACACCTTCCCGGCAACGGCGGCGGCGGTCCAGGCCGGTCTTGGCATCACCACGGGCGCTGCCTTCGATGTTCAAGCGGTGTGCTCGGGATTCGTCTATGCGCTGACCACCGCCGATGCCTTTTTGCGCGCCGGTACGGCATCGTCAGCGCTGGTGGTCGGGTCGGAGACCTTTTCCCGCATTCTCGACTGGGCGGACCGCGCGACCTGCGTGCTGTTTGGCGACGGTGCCGGCGCGGTGGTCCTGCGCGCTCGCGAGGACACCGGCGAGGGCCTGGAGCAGCGCGGCATCCATGCGGCCGTCATCCGCTCCGACGGCCGCTACAAGGACAAGCTTTATGTCGATGGCGGTCCTTCCACCACCAAGACCGTGGGGGTGCTGCGGATGGAGGGCAAGGATGTGTTCCGCCATGCCGTCACCAATATTTCCGATGTGATGCATGAAACGCTGAACCTCGCCGGCATCACCGGCGCCGAGATCGACTGGTTCGTGCCGCATCAGGCGAACGCCCGCATCCTCGATGGTGCCGCGCGAAAATTCGGCATTCCGATCGAGCGGGTGGTGATCACGCTTGATTCTCATGGCAATACTTCGGCGGCGTCGATCCCGCTGGCACTCGATGTTGCGGTGAAGGATGGTC
>JBKOZY010000093.1:0-14336 GCA_046726135.1 Pseudomonadota bacterium
GGGCTGGGGCGCGATATTGTCATAGGGCGAATAGGACAGGAGCCATTCGAGCGCGGTGCGCGAGGCGAGGGGATCGCCGAATTCCGAATAGTCCGACGGGGTGAGCGGCAGCTCCGGATCGAGCAGCGTGTTGACGACATCGACGAATGGCACATCGGCGACGATGCTGGCGAACAGATCGGGCCGCCGGTTTGCCACAACGCCCATCAACGTGCCGCCGGCCGAGGCGCCGAGCCCGACAATTCTGCCCCTGGCCGTATAGCGCTGTTCGATCAGATGGAGGCAGGCATAGATATAGTCGTTGAAGGTGTTGTTGCGTCGGTCGCGCCGCCCCGCCTTGTACCAGGCGCGCCCCTTGTCGTCGCCGCCGCGGATATGCGCGATCCCATAGATCATGCCGCGATCGACCAGCGAGAACGGATCGCTCTGGAACCCCGCCGGCGAGCCCAGCGAATAGGCGCCATAGGCTTCGAGCAGCAATGGCGAGGAGCCATCGAGGGCCTGGCCCTTGCGGTAGAGCAGCGTGATCGGAACCCTCTCGCCGTCGCGCGCCGGTGCTTCGAGGCGGCGGACCACATAGGCGGCCGGATCGTGGCCGCTTGGAATGCGCTGCTCTTTGAGCAGCACCATCCCACCCCTCGCCATATCATAGTCGAACCACTTCTCCGGCACCGCCGGAGAGGACATGGTGAAGCGGACCAGGTCGCTGTCGAAATCATCGACGCCGATGAGCGACAGCGCATAGGCCTCGTCCGGAAAGGCAATGGTCCGTTCCTGCCCGTCGCTCAGCCGCCTGACGATGATGCGCGGGAGTGCACCCGCCCGTTCGAGCCACACCAGATGACTCTTCGAGAGATCGAACGACAGGATGGTGCGACGAGGGTCATGCGGCACGATATCGGTCCAGTTGCGCGGCTCAGGCGACGCCTCGGGCGCCGCCACGATGCGGAACTCCTCGGCATCGAGATCGGTGGAGATCAGGAATCGTTCGCCGTCATGGTCGATGGTGCACAACCCGCCGGTGCCACGGGCGATCACCCGGCGCGGCGGCCTGTCGATCTGCTCGAGATCGATGACCGTGACCTCCGAATCATCGGCGCTCGTCGCCGCGGCGATGGCGAACCGCTCGGACGCCGAGGAATAGAGCGCCAGCGGATAGCTGGGATCGCTCTCGCGCAGCAATAGGCGATCGTCGCTCTGCGGCGTGCCCAGCCGGTGCATGGCGACCGCGAGATTTCTGTTCTCCTTGTCGAGCGGCTGGTAGAGGAGCGACCGGCCGTCCCGCGACCACACGACGCTTGTGCCCGCCGATTCGATTTGATCGTCGAGTTCGCCTCCGCTTGCCACATCGCGGATCCTGATGGTGAAACGCTCCGCACCGGTGCGATCGGCGCTCCAGGCAATCATGCGGTGATCGGGCGAGGGCTCGAATCCGCCCGGATCGAAATAATCCTGGTCCTTGCCGAGACGCTCGAAATCGAGCACCACCTCCTGGCGCTGCGCCCCGATTTCGCGGCGAAGCACCCGGTAATGCTCGGCCCCCGCCACATAGGCCGTGGCATATTCGAACGGACCATGCCGCAGGAAGGGTGAAGAATCGTCCTTTTCCACCCGCCCTTCGATCTCGTTCTTGAGCGCCGCCATGAGCGGACGCAGCGGTTCGAGCCAGGCATCCGCAAAGGCGTTCTCGGCCTCGATATGGCGCCGGATGTCTTGCGGGAGTCTTTGCGGATCATCCAGCACCTCGCGCCAGTTGTCGGCCTTGAGCCAGCCATACGGGTCGATGAGGGCAACCCCGTTGACCGTCCGAATGCTGGTGCGAATTTCGGCGATCGGTGGCCGAGGCGTGGTCCCGACCGCTCGGGCGAAGGGCCTGCCAAGGACGGCCGAGAGGCCGCCCGCCGCTGCCGTGGCGAGCAATCGTCGTCGCGACATGGTGCAGGCGGCGGAACGCCAGCTCACAGGATCTCGTCCTCGTCGAACAGCACGGCCGCCTCCGCCTCGCCGCCGATCTGACCGATCCGGGCCAGCGTCGTCGCCGGGTCCTTCACCCGCGCGACATGGAACAGGGCATCGCCGCGATTGACCACCGGCAGATTGGTGTGACCGATGATGATCCCGTCCTCCGGCGCGACGACCGGCGTCCGCCGCTCGCCGAACGGATCGGAGATCTCGCCCAGCGTCTCGCCGCGGCGCACCATTTCGCCCTTGAGGTAACGCGTCGACAGGATGCCGCCATCCGGTGCCCTGAGCCAGAGCGAGGATTGCGAGATTGCTGGTTGGATCCGGCTGAACCTGACCGACGGATCGGAGATCATGCCCAGCGCCTTCATCACCCTGAGGATCCCGAGCACCCCCACCCGCACCGACATCTCGTCGAGCCTGAGCGCCTCGCCGCCCTCATAGAGCAGGACCTTCACCCCGGCATTGCGGGCATGCTGCCGGAGCGATCCGTCCCGGAGCTTCGAGATCAGGATGACGGGCGCGCCGAACGCCTCGGCCAGGTCGATCAGCTCCGGCTGCTCCGGCGCGATGCGCACCTGTGGCAGGTTGATCCGGTGCGCCCCCGCCGAGTGCAGGTCGATGCCATATTGCGACCGCAGCACCACCTCGCGCAGGAACAGGTCGGCGAGGATCGAGGCAAGCGAGCCGCGATCGGACCCCGGAAAGCTGCGGTTGAGATCGCGCCCGTCGGGCAGATAGCGGGACTGGCTCAGGAACCCGAGCGAATTGACGATCGGCACCGCCAGCAGCGTGCCGGCGATGGTCTGCAGCGCCTCGTCCTTGAGGACGCGGCGGATGATCTCGACCCCGGTGATCTCGTCGCCATGGACGGCCCCGGCGAGGAACAGCACCGGTCCGGGCTCCGCGCCGTTGACCACCCGCACCGGCAGGGTCATCGGCATGTGGTTCGACAGCATGCTGACGCTGAGATCGACGGTGCGCTGGGTGCCCGGCGGGATCGCGATCTCGCCGATGATGAAATCCTCGCGTTTCACCCGCAGCATGGGCGAAGCTCTCTCCTGAACGGCGAAATCAGCCGCGGCCGCGCGTCCGGGTTTGGCCCGGCCGATGGTTTTCCTCGATAAATTCCACGATCTTGGCGGCGATGTCGATTCCCGTCGCCGCCTCGATTCCCTCGAGCCCCGGCGAGGAATTGACCTCCATCACCACCACGCCCTTGGCCGACCGCAGCATGTCGACGCCGGCCACATTGAGGCCCATGGTGCGGGCCGCCCGGATCGCCGTCTTGCGCTCCTGGGGACTGATATCGACAGCCCGGGCCGAGCCGCCGCGGTGAAGATTGGAACGGAAGTCGCCGGCCGGGCCGCGCCGCTCCATCGCGGCCACCACCTCGCCGCCGATCACGAAGGCGCGGATGTCGCGGCCCCACGACTCGCGGATGAACTCCTGGACCAAAATATTGGTGTTGGCGCCGCGGAACGCTTCGATCATCGACTTGGCCGACTGATGGGTTTCTCCCAGCACAACGCCGATGCCCTGCGTGCCCTCGAGGAGCTTGATCACCACCGGCGCGCCGCCGGCGATTTCGATCACCTCATCGGCCTTGGTCGTGTAATGGGCAAAGGCGGTGACCGGCAGGCCGACCCCGTCGCGGGCCAGGAGCTGCAGGCATCTGAGCTTGTCGCGCGAGCGTCCGATCGCCACCGATTCATTGAGCGGCCACACGCCCATCATCTCGAACTGCCGCAGCACGGCGAGACCGAAAAAGGTCCGCGAGGCGGCAATCCGTGGGATCACCGCGTCGAAGCCGGTCAGCGTCGTGCCGCGAAACCGCAAGGACGGCTGCATCGATGTGATGCTGACATGGCATCTGAGATAATCGATCGGCACGATCTCATGGCCGCGATCCTTGGCAGCCTGGATCAATCGCAGATGCGAATAGAGCTTGGCATTGCGCGTCAGCAGCGCCAGCTTCATGACGCCGTCCTGCGCGACAAGCTTTGCTGGGCGGCGCGCGTCAGCAGGAAGCTCCTGCCGGGATGGATGACGAAGCGCCCGCGCAGCGTCGCTCGGCCTAGCAGCATCGGCATCCCCATCTCATTGCGGTCCGTCAGAGTCACTAGCGCCCGCCAGCGGGTCTGGCCGAGCTCGATCTCGGTCTCCACCACCCATCGGTCCTCGACCGTGCCGGTGCTGCTCCTGACCCGCTTGACGCCGTGCAGCGGCAGATCGCAGGCACGCGTGATGTGGCGCGCTTCATCGATGAACGCATCGAAGCGCACCCGCCGCGCGCCATCGACCGAATGAACCACGATGTTCTCCGCGTGAAGCGCTGCCGACATCGCGCCGGTGTCGGCCTTGGCCGGGATCGGCCCGATTTCGAGCTCCGGCAGATTGACGAATTCCCGCCAGCCGGCGAGCATCGCCGGCCCGATACGGCTGCGCCGCCGCTTCTTGAGCTTGCGTGGCTTCGGTTTCTTCATCGATCGAGCCGGAGCGCCCTAGAGCATGATGTGGCTGGGTAGACCTAAACACATCATGCTCTAGCCCTCCAGGATATCGGTGGCGGCAATGTCGATTCCGAAACCCGACAGCCCGACATAGTGGCGGTTGCGCGATGCCAAGAGCTTGATCGATCGCACCCCGAGATCGCGCAGGATCTGCGCCCCGAGGCCGACATCGCGCCAGGCCTCCTCGCGCCGGCGGGCGGAGCCTGAGCCGCCATCGGCCGACGCGACTCCGGCGGTGCCCTCGCGAAGATAGACGAGAACCCCGCGGCCCTCCTTGACGAACCGGTCATAGACGGCCTTGAGCGTCTGGCCGCCGCCGAACAGGTCCTCGACGAGATTCTCCCGATGGAGCCGGACCGCAACGTCGCGGCCGTCGCCGATGTCGCCGAACACGATCGCCAGGTGCTGCACCGGATCGAACGGCGTCCGGTAGGCGATCACCTGCGCCGGCCCGGCCGGCGTCGTCACCGCAAGGGCGGGGCTCGCCTCGACCAGACGCTCGCGCGATTGCCGCCAGGCGATGAGATCGGCAACCGAGATGGTCCTGAGCCCATGTTCCTTGGCGAATTGCGATACCTCGGCGCCGCGTTTGACGGTGCCGTCATCGTTGACGAGCTCGGCGATGACGCCGACCGGCGGCTCGCCCGCCAGCCTGACGAGATCGACGGCGGCTTCGGTATGGCCGGAGCGCATCAGCACGCCGCCGGACCTGGCGATCAGCGGAAACACATGGCCGGGCCGGACGAAGTCGCTCGCCTGGACATTGGCATTGGCCAGCGCATGGACGGTAGCGGCCCGCTCGCGCGCCGAGATGCCGGTGGTCAGGCCCTCGCGATAATCGATCGATACGGTGAAGGCGGTGCCGAGCGGCGCATCGTTCACCGCCACCATCGGATCGAGCTTGAGACGGCGGGCGTTGTCGGCGGTCATCGGGGCGCACACGATGCCGCTGGTGTGGCGGATCATGAACGCCATCTGTTCCGGCGTGATCTTCGAGGCGGCGGCGATCAGATCGCCTTCATTCTCACGATCGTCGTCATCGACGACGATGATCATCTCGCCGCGCTTCAGCGCCGTGACCGCCTGCTCGACGCTGTCGAGAGAGGTCATAGCCGGCGCCTTCCGCCAGCCTTGTGGCTAGGCCTGCACGGCCTGCTTGAACATTTCCTCGACATGGGCCCAGTTCACGAGGTTGTCGAACCAGGTCTCGAGATATTTCGGCCTGAGATTCCGGTGGTCGATGTAATAGGAGTGCTCCCACACGTCGCAGCCGAGGATCGGCTGGGCATTGTGCACCAGCGGGTTCTCGCCGTTCGGTGTCTTCATGATCACGAGCTTGCCGTCCTTGACGGCGATCCAGCACCAGCCCGAGCCGAATTGCGTGATGCCTGCCTGGATGAAGTCGTTCCGCGCCTTGTCGAAACCGCCAAGGTCGCTCTTGATCGCCTGTTCCAATTTCTCCGGCAGGCTCTTGCCACCGCCTTTCGGCTTCATCCATTTCCAGAAATGGATGTGGTTGTAATGCTGGCCGGCATTGTTGAACAGGCCCTGGTTCTTGCCATAGGAGGCCTTGACGATCTTGGTCAGGCTGAGGCCGTCAAGCCCCGAATCTTTCAGGAGATTGTTGCCGTTGGTCACGTAAGCCATATGGTGCTTGTCGTGATGGTACTGCAGCGTCTCCTTCGACATGTAAGGTTCGAGCGCATCATAGGGGTAGGGCAGTTCGGGGAGAGAAAACGCCATTTCGGACCTCCATCGGGGGTGGGGCAGGGCAGCAATCCTTAGGCAATAGGCAATCGCTGGAAAATGGGCAATAGCCAGGAGCGTGCCGGCTGCCGAAGTTAGGACAACGCCTTTTCCATGAAGATGCTCCATGGATCGCCCAAAGGATAGGCGCCGAATGCCGCGCAGCGCCCATAACCGGATCGCTCGAAAAGGCCGAGCGCCTCGGGCTGCCGCGAGCCGGTTTCGAGCCGGAGCCAGCGCAGGCCCATGTTTCTCGCCTCCGCCTCGATCTCGGCGAGGACCGCCCGGCCGAGCCCCAGCCCCCTTGCGGCGGGGCGGACATAGATCCGCTTGATCTCGCCCCAATCGGGGGCCTCGCGCACCAGGGCGCCGCAGGCCTCCGCCGTGCCGTCCCGCCGCGCCACGATGAAGACGACGTTTTCGGCCGTCAGCGCCTCGAGTGCCAGCAGGTGGTTGCTCTCCGCCGGGTAGAGACTGGTGAGATAGCGGTCGAGCTCGGCGATCATCGCGACGATCTCCCCGGCGCGCGGATCCTCCCGGGCAATCCTGATCTCGCTCATCGCGCCACCCGTGGTCAGGTGAAGGCCTGGATGCCGGTCTGCGCCCGCCCGAGGATCAGTGCATGGACGTCATGCGCTCCCTCATAGGTGTTGACCGTCTCGAGATTGAGCATGTGGCGGATGACATGGAACTCGTCCGAGATGCCGTTGCCGCCATGCATGTCGCGCGCCATCCGGGCGATGTCGAGCGCCTTGCCGCAATTGTTGCGCTTCATGAGCGAGATCGCCGGGACCCCGACGCTGCCGCGCTCGAGGCCGCGGCCAAGCGCCAGCGCCCCTTGTAGGCCGAGCGCGATCTCGGTCTGCATGTCGGCGAGCTTCTTCTGGACGAGCTGGTTGGCGGCGAGCGGCCGGCCGAACTGCCGCCGGTCGAGCACATAGGACCGCGCCCGGTGCCAGCAATCCTCGGCCGCGCCCATGGCCCCCCAGGCGATGCCGTAGCGCGCCTTGTTGAGGCAGCCGAACGGGCCGGCGAGACCCTTGGCATTGGGCAGCAGGCTGTCCTCCGGCACCTCGACGTCCTGCAGCAGGATCTCGCCCGTCACCGAGGCGCGCAGCGACATCTTGCCGAGGATCTTCGGCGTCGAGAATCCCGGCGTCCCGCGCTCGACCAGAAAGCCGCGGATGCCTTCGTCCTCGAGCTTCGCCCACACCACCGCCACATCGGCGATCGGCGAATTGGTGATCCACATTTTCGAGCCGTTGAGTCGGAAGCCGCCATTGATCCGCACCGCCCTGGTCTTCATGCTGCCGGGATCGGAGCCCGCTTCCGCCTCGGTCAGCCCGAAGCAGCCGATCCATTCGCCGCTCGCCAGCCGCCGCAGATAGCGCTGCTTCTGCGCCGGCGATCCATAGGCCTCGATCGGGTGCATGACGAGCGAGTTCTGGACACTCATCGCCGAGCGGTAGCCCGAGTCGACCCGCTCGACCTCGCGGGCGATCAGGCCGTACGCGACATAGCCGAGGCCCGAGCCGCCATGGCGCTCGCTTGTCATCACCCCCAGGAAGCCGACGTCGCCAAGCTCGTTCATGATCGCGCGGTCGAACTCCTCGCGCCGGAAGGCCTCGAGCACCCGCGGCATGAGCTTGTCCTGAGCGAAGGCCCGTGCGCTGTCGCGGATCATCCGTTCCTCTTCGCTGAGCTGGCTCTCGAGATCGAGCGGGTCCTGCCAGTCGAAGGACGTAAGATCCGGGCTCGCGGCAGCCTCTTGCTTCTTGACGGGTTCGGCCATGGCTTATCCTATCTCTGACTTGGTCGCGGCAACCTTCAGCCCGAAGGCATAGACGAAGGCCACCTCCTTCAGCCGGTCGAACCGGCCGGGCGAGCCGGCATGGCCCGCCTCCATCTTGGTGTCGAGCAGCAGCAGGTTGTCATCGGTCTTGGTTTCCCTGAGCTGCGCCACCCATTTGGCCGGCTCCCAATAGGTGACGCGCGGATCGGCAAGACCGGCCACCGCCAATATATGGGGATAGTCCTGGGCGCGGACATTGTCATAGGGCGAATAGGCGGCAATCGTGTCGTAATCCGCCTTCGACGCGATCGGGTTGCCCCATTCCGGCCATTCCGGCGGGGTCAGCGGCAGGCTGTCGTCGAGCATCGTGTTGAGGACGTCGACAAACGGCACCTCGGCAAGGATCGCCAGGAAGCACTCCGGCGCCAGATTGGCGGCGACGCCCATCAGCATGCCGCCGGCGCTGCCGCCTTGCGCGACGATGTTCCCGGATGCGGTGATTCCCTCGGCAACCAGATGCCGCGCTACCGCGATGAAGTCGGTGAAGGTGTTCATCTTTTGGCGCCGCTTGCCCTCGCGGTACCAGCGATAGCCCTTGTCCTTGCCGCCGCGGACATGGGCGATGGCGTAGATGAAGCCGCGATCGAGCAGCGACAGGATGTTGGTGTTGAACGCCGCCGGCACCGTCATTCCATAGGAGCCATAGCCATAGAGCCATAGCGGCGCCCGGCCATCGAGCGGCGTGTCGCGGCGATGGACGAGCGACACCGGCACGCTCTCGCCATCGGGAGCCGGCGCCATGATGCGGCGTGCCACATAGGCAGCGGGATCGTGCCCGGAAGGTACCTCCTGCACCTTGCGCAGCACCCGCTCGCGGCTGTTCATGTCGTAGTCGAACACCTCGCTCGGCGTCGTCGGCGACGAATAGTTGAAGCGCAGCGTCGTGGTGGCGAATTCATAGCCGTCGATCAGTCCGAGCGAGAATGTCTCCTCCTCCAACGCGATCGCATGCTCGGTGCCGTCGGACAGCCGCTGCACCACGATTCGTGGCAGGCCGTTGAGCCGCTCCAGGCGAACGAGATGGCCGGCAAACACCGTTGTCGCGAGAATAAGACGGTCCCGCTGATGCGGCACCAGATCCTGCCAGCTCTCCCGACCGCCGGCGCTGTGCACCGGCGCCGTGACGATCTTGAAGTCCTCCGCGCCGTCGGCGTTGGTGAGGATGTAAAACGTGCCCCGTGCCTCCTCGATCGCATATTCGACGCCGGCCTCGCGCTTGGCCACCAACCGCGGCGTGACCTCCGGCGCGTCGCCCGGGACGACCCGCACTTCCGAGGTCTCGTGATCGTGGCTGTCGATCAGGATGAACCGCCGCGATTGCGTCAGACCCACGCCGAGAAAAAATCCGGGATCAGCCTCCTCATAGACCAGCTGGTCATCCTCGACCGGCGTGCCGAGGCGATGGCGGTAGAGCTTGGAGGGGCGATGGTTCTCGTTGAGCAGGACATAGAAGATGCGCCGGCTGTCGCCCGACCACACGATGCGCCCGGCCGTCCCCTCGATCCGGTCCTCGAGATCGACCCCGGTCTCGAGGTCGCGGATCCTGATGGTGTAGAGCTCGGAGCCGCGCTCGTCGAAGCTCCAGGCGAGATAGCGATGGTCCGGCGAATGATGAGCCCCGCCGAAGCGGAAGAACGGCCGCTCGCGGGCCTCGGCATTGCCGTCGATAAGGATTGTTTCCGCGCCTCCCTCGCGCGGCGTGCGCGCCAGCACCGGCTGCTGCCCGCCGGCCACATATTTCGTCAGATAGGAATAGGGACCGTCAGGCGCTGGAACCGAGGAATCCTCCTCCTTGATCCGGCCCTTCATCTCGGCGAAGAGTTGCTCCTGCAGCTCCGCTGTATCGGCCATGATGGCCCTCGCATAGGCATTCTCCGCCTCGAGATGATCGCGGATTTCAGGCGCGAGCTTCGCCGGGTCGCGCATCACCTCCTGCCAGTTGGAAGCGCGCAGCCAAGCATACGGGTCCTCGTGGGTGTAGCCATGGACCGTGTAGTAGACCGGTTTGCGGGGAGCTCGTGGCGGCGCGGTTTTCGTCTGTCTTTTCATGACTTTGTCGGGCTCCGGCGAGCGGTTGACAAAGGTTTGTGATGGCTGAGTAGCATGTTCCTGCGCGAAAGCCGAGCACAGGTTTGGACTTCCAACGGTTCTGGTGTATCGCGGCAGAAGATAAAAAAGACAACGCTCTCCCTTCGCCGAGCCATCACCTTGACCGAACTCACCCAAGGCGCTCTCGATTACATCGGCAGCAACCCGACTCTCGGCGTGGCGGCGGCCTTTCTCATCGCCATGGGCGAAGCGCTGCTGATCATCGGGCTTTTCGTCCCGAGCACCGCCACGCTCATCGCCATCGGCGGCCTGGTCGGTCTTGGCAAGCTGCCGTTCTGGCCGGTGTTCATCGCCACCTTTCTCGGGGCGGTTGCCGGCGATGCCATATCCTTCTGGGTTGGTTACATCTACCGCGATCGGCTGAAGGAAATCTGGCCGTTCTCGCGCTATCGCGGCCTGTTCGAGGCAGGTCAAGCCTATTTCGCCAAGCATGGCGGAAAGAGCGTCGTCATCGGCCGCTTCATTCCAGGCGTCAAGGCGGTCGTCCCGGGGATCGCCGGAATGATGGACATGGGAGTGGTCCGTTTCCAGATTCTCAATGTGCTCTCCGCCATCGTGTGGGCGGCGGCGCATATCCTGCCCGGCATCTCGGCCGGCCTTGCTTTGCAATGGCTCGGCTCGATCAGCCGCCGCCTAGCCATCGTCCTCCTCATTCTCATTCTCGTCATGGTCGCGGTGGTGTGGCTTGCTCGCGCCGCTCTGAGGATCGGTCTCGCCTATCTGCCGGACGGCTTCGCCCTGGCCCTCCATCAGACTGGCCTGCGCCAAACCCGTGTCGGCGTTTTCCTTCAGCGACTGATCTCGCCGGGCGAGGAGGACTTCCGCCTCTTCGTCGTGCTCAATGTCGTGTTGGCCAGCGCGACTGCCGGCTGCGCCTGGCTGGTCCAGAACGTCGCCACGCGCGACTCGATCGCTGCCTTCGACCGCAACATCAGCCAGTTCCTGCAATCGATCCGCACGAGCTGGACTGACGTTCTGATGGTCGCGGTGACGCTGATGAGCGGCTGGCCGGTGACCATTGCCATCACCATCGCCGGCGCTGCGGTGCTCGTCCTTGCCCAGCGCCGCCGCATCGCCCTCGGCCTCATCGCCGCCATGGCGGCGACGCTCGCTTTCGTGATGATCCTGACACTGATCGTACCCTGGTCGCCGCCGGCCGCCAGCCGAGCCCTGATCGAGGGCGGTCTGTCGCGCTCCCATGCCGCGCTCAGCGCCGCGCTTCTGGGCGTGATCGGCTTCATCATCCTGCGCGGCGTCGGTCCCGTTGCCGGGCGCGTGGTGGTGGCCATTTGCGGCTGTCTGATCGCGCTGGTGGCGCTGTCGCGGATGTATCTCGCCGCCGAATGGCCTTCGGACGTCGGTGCCGGATTGCTGTTCGGTGCGGCGCTGACCGCGATCTTCGCCTTGGCTTTTCACGATGAGGAAGTGTCGTTCTCCACCGCCATGGCGCTTGCCGCTGCCGCGACGGTCAGCGGCCTGCTCGTCGGTTCATGGCAGCTGTCGCGCAATTTCGCCGATGACCCGTTCTTCGCCAACCAATATGTCGCGCGCACCATCATCATGAGCACGTCCTGGCGGGATGGCGGCTGGTCTGCCTTGTCGCGGCGCCGGGTCGATCTTGCAGGCGAGGCGGAGGAGCCGATGTTGCTGCAGTGGCGTGGCGGTCTTCAATCCTTGCAGCAGGCGCTCGAGGCCCGCGGCTGGAAGGCGGCGCCCGCCTGGTCCATCGACGCCTTGAACGGCTTTGCATTCCCCGATACCCCTGCCACCGCTCTGCCGGCCGCTCCCAAGTTCCATGACGGGCGGCGCGAGGTCTTCACGGCGCTCCGTCCGCTGGATGACGGCCAGAGCCGCCTCGTTCTTCGGGTGTGGCCCGAAAATGTGCGAGATCCGGCTGGTCGGTCCGAGAACTTCTATGTTGGCGCCGTGGTCCGCGAGCGGGTCGAGCACCCCTTCAAACAGCTGTCGATTCCGCTCCGGGCCGGTAGCCGCCATTGCGACGCCGTGCCGCTGCTCGCAAACCTGCCTCAATCGAGCGTGGTCGGCGACGTCCAGCTGGGCTCGGCCGGCGCCTGCGGCGGCCAGACGGTCCTTGCCGGGGAGGGGACGCCATAGGCGGTTCTCAGGCGATGCTAGTGCCGCCGCTGGGCAGGCTCCTCAATCCGATAGTGCTCACCGCGTAGCTTCTTGTCCTTCTTGCGTTTTTTCTCGGGCTTGTCGGGCAGGAGCTCCTTTGCGGCCGCCGCAAGGTCTTGCGAGCCGGACGCAGCCTTGTCCCCGATGATGCCGGTCAGCGCGGCGCCGCTGTCCTTCACGTTTTGCCCCACCTCAGCCATCGCTTGGCGCGCCTTGGGGCTTGACATGAGGGCCGTGCCCGCCGCCACCAGCGCATCGGCCAGAAGCTCGAGGCCGCCGGTTTTTCTGAGATGCTTCGCAAAACGCTTGCTGGAGCGCCGCAGCGGCTTCGGGACCTTGATGCCTGCCAAGCGCCTGGGCAGTTTTAGTTTCTGCTTCGCCATTGACCACCTCGTTCGGCTAACATGGCGCAAATGCTCGAGCATCGAGCGGGGTTCCGGCAGCAAGGATGAGCAGTCCGATGCGAATACTTGTCACGGGTGCCAAAGGACAGGTGGCTGCCGCGCTGCTCAAGGCAGGGGCGCGGCGCGACGGCATCAATGTCACCGTCCTCGGCCGGCCCGACCTGGATTTTGAGCGTCCGAGCCGGGCGGCGATCGCCAGAGAGGCACCGGACGTCGTGGTCAATGCTGCCGCCTACACCGCCGTCGATCGTGCCGAGAGCGAGGAGCAGCGCGCCCACAGCATCAATGCCGAACGCGCCGAGGCGATTGCCGAAGCCGCGGCGGGTCTCGATCTGCCGATGATCCAGATGTCGAGCGACTATGTGTTTTCCGGCGACAAGGATGGCGCCTACACCGAGCAGGATGCCCCCCATCCGCTCAACGCCTTCGGCCGCTCCAAGCTGGCCGGCGAGCGGCTCGTTGCTGCCGCCAATCCCCGTCACGTCATCCTTCGCACATCCTGGATCTATGGCGAGGCCGGGCGGAACTTCGCCGCGCGCATGCTCGAATTGGCGAAGGCGGAGGACGAGATCCGCGTCGTCGACGACCAATATGGCGCGCCCACCCTCGCCGATGACATTGCCGAGGGCATCCTCAAGGTCGCTGCCAATCTGCTCGAGGCCCTCGACGAGCCGCGCCTTTATGGCACCTTTCACATGACCGCCGACGGCAGGACGAGCTGGTATGGATTTGCCCAGGCGATCTTCGCGGCAAGCGGCAAGCTTGGCGGGCCGGTCGCCAGCGTGCAGCCAATCCGTACTGTCGAATATCCGACCATCGCCGCGCGCCCCCGCAATTCATGCCTCGACTGCAGCCTGCTTGCCAAGGTCCACGGCATTGCCTTGAAGCCGTGGGAGGAGGGGATCGAGCCGACAGTCGTCGGGCTCCTCGATCGCTTCGGGCTGAAGGAGGGGCGGGCATGACCGATTTCGATCTCGTACTCGCCGGCGGGCGGGTCGTCGACCCCTCGCAGACGATCGATGCCGTTGTCGATATCGGCTTTGCCAATGGCAAGGTGTCGGAGATCGGCGAGGGACTGGCCGGCAGGGCCGCAACCGTGCGCAATGTCCGAGGGCTCATCGTCACGCCGGGGCTGATCGATCTCCACACCCATGTCTATTGGGGCGGCACTTCCCTCGGCATCGACGCCGAGATGTTCTGCCGCAAGAGCGCCGTCACCACCTGCATCGATACCGGCTCGGCAGGGCCCGGCAATTTCGCCGGCTTTCGAACTCACGTGATCGACCGCTCGCAGGTGCGGATTCTCCCCTACCTCCATATTTCCCACGCCGGCATTTTCGGCTTCTCGCGCGAGGTCCAATTTGGCGAAAGCGAGTCGATCCGCCTCATGGATCCCCGCGGCGCCGTGCGCGTGGTCGAGGAACATCGCGATTGCATCGTCGGCATCAAGGTGCGTGTCGGCCGTCATGCCTCCGGCACCATAGGCATCCTGCCGCTCGAGGCCGCTTTGGAGGTCGCCGAGGAAACCGGGTTGCCGCTGATGGCGCATATTGACGAGCCGCCGCCCACCTATGCCGAGGTGGTCGATCGGCTGCGCCCAGGCGACGTGCTGAC
>JBKOZY010000094.1:0-1814 GCA_046726135.1 Pseudomonadota bacterium
GTTTGCAAAGATGCGATGAGGCCAAGTCAATTCGGTAACCTAAATGCTGCCTGTCATTGCGATGCGATGTCCGAAATCTGGCCACCTACAACAGCTCATTCATCGGATGAAGTCCATTCGAGCTCAAGGCACAGTGTAGACTATCTATGACCTCCTGATCATCCGGAAGCCAGGCGCGCAAGGGACCTTGCGGAGTTCATCCTCTCGTTCATCTATGAAGTTCGCTGCTCTATTCTCTGAGATAGCCATAATTGGGGGATTCTCCCTTGCTGTGCGTGTTACATGCGCCACACAGGTATCTAAACCTAACTTACTGTCTCGCATTGTGTGCCGGCGCCCGGGGTTCTCCGCGCTTTCCGGGCGTCGGTTTCGGGCGGCGCGCCCGGTTTCCCCGGGTCGAGGGGCCGCCGCCTTTTCTTCACGAACAATCTGGACGTGCCGATCGCCAAAGGGTCGCGCAACGCCCTTTCGGGGCCAATTCGGGGCCAAATGCCTTCTCGCAGGGCCTTCAGCATGCACATTGCTGGAATTACTAAGCTATTGATTTTATTGATGGTGCGGGCGGAGAGAATCGAACTCTCACTCCTTTTGGGAAGCGGATTTTAAGTCCGCTGCGTCTACCGTTCCGCCACGCCCGCCAATCCCTCGTGCTTATGCCTGCAATCACCCACCCTGTCAGCTGAAGCTGCGGGCCTTGCCCTCCCGGACCAGGCTCTCGGCCAGCTTGCGGACCTCGGCCAAGGCGGCGTCCAGTGCCGCGGGATCGCGGCTGCGCAGCACGATCTGGGCGGCAAATCCGTCATCCGCCTGGAACGGATAGGAGCCGATCACCACGCCGGGATGGGTCTTCTGGATGGCACCGAGGCCGAGCGCGATGTCGCCCTCGCCGGCCCGGATCGTCACCGTCACCGACCGCATCGGTACGCCGCGGGTGAGACCGGGCGCGAGCTCCTGCAGCATCGCCTGCATGATCGCCGGGACGCCGGCCATGACATAGACATTGCCGATCTGGAAGCCGGGTGCCTTGGAGACCGGATTGGCGATCATTCTGGCGCCCTTGGGCAGCCGCGCCATCCGCATCCGCGCCTCGTTCGGCTCGCGCCCGATCTCCGCAAAGAACGCCTGGAGCAGCGCCACCGCCTCCGGGTCGTGATCGATCGGCACCCCGAAGGCCTTGGCCACCGCATCGGCGGTGATGTCGTCATGAGTGGGCCCAATTCCTCCGGTGGTGAAGAGGTAGGTATGGGTCGCGCGCAAGGCGTTGACCGCCGCGACGATCGCCGCCTCGACATCCGGCACCACCCGCGCTTCCTTGAGGTCGATCCCGAGCGCGGTCAGAAAATCGGCGATATAGCCGAGATTCCGATCCTTGGTGCGGCCGGACAGGATCTCATCGCCGATCAGCAGGACGGCGGCGGTGGGTGCCTCGCTCATGCCTCGATGGTAGCGCGCCTAGACCAGGCCGCACAGCACGTCCAGGAGCTTGTCGGGAAGGAACGGCTTGCGGATCACCGGCTGGTCGCGGAACCCCTCCCTCAGCACCCGCTCGTCATAGCCGGTCGAGAAGGCAAACGGCACGCCGCGGGCCTGGAGTGCCTCGGCGATCGGGAAGCTTGCCGCGCCATTGAGATTGACGTCGAGGATCGCCGCGTCGAACTGGCCGCCATCGAGGCATGCCAGCGCCTCCTTCTGCTCCCCGGCGACCAGGGGCGTGCACCCCTGCTCAAGCAGAATGTCCTCCATCATCATAGCGACCAGAACCTCATCCTCGACAATCAGGATATTGCGGCCCTTGAGCTTCGAGTAGCGCTGAT
>JBKOZY010000095.1:0-1747 GCA_046726135.1 Pseudomonadota bacterium
GTCGGTGAGAAGCAGGTCGAACGCCGTCCCCTTCAGCTCCTCGAAGGCCGACAGCCCTTCCGAGAAGGATGAGACATCATGCCCGGCCTTGACCAGCGCCCTGACCAGGAACCGCCGCATGTCCTCGTCATCTTCGGCCAAGAGAATTCTCGCCATACACCTACACCCCACCTGGCGCCTGAGCCGCCTCCGCCGACCGCCGTCCGGTTGAAATTAACCGCAATCGGTAAATTGCCCATGAACTCCTGAGGGCGATCCGGCCTTCGCGTGAGCGTAGCCGTTGACCGCCACCTCCTATCATGCAGAAATGACGAAATCAGCCGTTGGGATGGTCCACCCGGCCGGTGGAACAGTCATGAGCCTCGAGATCGATCCGCCCTTCAGCGTCTCCTATCCGCAGCGGCTCGCCGTGCCATGCGTTCTCAACTCGCCCCATAGCGGCAGCCGCTACCCCAAGAGTTTCCTGGCCTCGTCCCGCCTCGATCCCTTGACTTTGCGTCGCTCCGAGGACTGCCATGTCGACCAGCTCTTCGCCGCCGCGGTGGCGCTGGGCGCCCCGATGCTCAAGGCCAATTTCCCGCGGGCCTTCCTCGACGTCAACCGCGAGCCCTGGGAGCTCGACCCGGCCATGTTCGACGGCGAGCTGCCGGCCTATGTCAACACCAGCTCGGCTCGCGTTGCCGGCGGCCTCGGCACCATCCCGCGCATCGTCTGCGAGCATGAGGAGATCTATGCCGAGCGGTTGAGCTTCCGCGAGGCCGAGCGGCGCATCCGCAGCTATTATCTGCCCTATCACGCCATGCTGCAGCGTCTGATGTCGGAGATCGTGGCGCAATTCGGCATCGCCGTGCTGGTCGACTGTCACTCCATGCCCTCGAGCGCCGCCTCGGGCCCCGCCGCCCGCAGTACCCGCCCCGACATCGTGCTCGGCGACCGTTATGGCTCATCCTGCGAGGCCGATATCGCGCTTTGCCTCGAGGAGGCGCTGACCGCCCAGGGGCTGACAGTCATCCGCAACAAGCCCTATGCCGGCGGCCATATCACCGCGGCCTGGGGGCGCCCGGCCAACGGCACCCATGCGCTCCAGGTCGAGATCAACCGCGGCCTTTACATGAACGAGCTGACATTCCGCCGTTCTCAGGGCTTTGCGCTGCTCGAGCGGCTGCTGGCGGCGGCGCTCAAGCGCTTCTTCGCCGCCTTGCCGCAGATCGCCATCCCCAACCGCATGGCCGCCGAATAGGCAAGGCTACGGCAGACGCCACCCGCCATAGGCGTCATCGGGCGAGCTGGGCTCCGGTACGGGACGACCACTGAGCGTCGCATAGAGCTTAGGCGTTGCAAGGACGACCCCGAGCCGTCCGATGATGGTGTCGTCAAGCTTGGCCTCGAACCGGAAATGGTCGTGCGACAGATCGGCGGCGCTGGCGGCAGGCGTCCCTGACCATTCCTGTCGACCGCCGGTCGCAGTGCCATCGACCAGATCCCCCCGCACCAGGACCTCTCGGTGGAAAGGCTCGGAAGCCGGCTCGATAGCGACGCTGCCGCCATCATCGCGTGTTCCACTGACGCTGCCTCCCGCAGGAATCCACCACGCAATCCACAAGGACTCCTGCGCCAGCACGGGCACCAGAACCCGTCGGGTACCGCTGGCATGCGGCGGCAGCTCCCAGAAGGGCATCGCACCGCGATTGCTGTGACGGTTCTCCTGAGGATCAAGGACGGCTCGTTGGAACGATACGCGCCACGC
>JBKOZY010000096.1:0-3723 GCA_046726135.1 Pseudomonadota bacterium
GTCGTCGGCAGCGTCAGATGTGTATAAGAGACAGGATCAGGCGCGCCGACCAGGGTTCCATGGCCCAGGCCCATTCGCCCAATCCCAGCGCCCGGCTGATCGGGGCGAAGGGGCCCTTCTGCATGTCGGCGAGCATGCGGAAGGTGTAGGCGATGCCGACCGGCGTCACCATCAGCGGCACGAAGAAGGCGACGCGGAAGAAACTCTTGCCATGGATCGGCTTGGCGACGAGAAGCGCCAGGCCCAGCCCCAGCAGGAATTGGATGGCGACGCCGACGATGACGTAGAAGAAGGTGGTGACGAAAGTGCCGGGGAAGCCGTCGGAGAGGATGGTGGCGGCGACCAGGAGGGCGAGCCCGAAGGCAAGCGTGGTCGAGACCAGGCGACCGATGGCGCCGGCGGCGGTGACGCTGCCGCCGATCAGATAGCGGCCGAACCAGAAAAGCAGCGCCGCGGTGACCAGGCCGAGGAAGATCCAGGCCACTGCGCCGAGGCTTTGGAAGGTGCCGAGGAAATGATATTGCTGAGTGCCGACCAGCAGCTTCCGGTAGTTCAGAAGACCGATGAAGGTGAGCTTGAAACCGCCCGGGGCAAGGGCAAAACGCACAACCGACAGATAGGCCGAGATGATCAGCGGGAACAGCGCGAAGGTCAGGATGATCAGGGCTGCCGGCAGCACCATGATGCGGCCGGCATGGCGATCTGCCCATTCGGCGAGACTGGGAGCTGATGCGTTCATCGTAAGCCCCCTGGGCCAAGGCAGTAGGCAGATAGGCAGTCGGTCGTCAGCAACCCCTACTGCCTACTGCCTACCGCCTACTGCCTAATTCGCACCGATCGTCGCCTTGTAGGCCTTGAGCTGATCGTCCTTGCCGATTTCCTCGTTGAGGTTGTTCCAACCGTCCTCGATCGTCTTCATGGCGGCATTGCGGTCGATCTCGCCTGCGAGGAAGCGCGACACCGCCTCGTCGAGCACCACCTGCTGGTACTTCTGATTTTGCGGGATGCGCAGATCGAGGATCATATTGGGACTGTCGAGGCTCGCCTCGATGGCGCCGAGATAGGACTTGGCCGCCTTCTCGCTCATGCCGGCCTTCTTCCAGCTGTCGAGGGTCTTGAACTGGGAGATGCGATAGGGGTTGAAGCCGGTCTTGCCGATGGTCACGTCGACATTCGCCTGCGCCGGCTCGGCCATATAGGAGAAGAAGGCGTAGGCGGCATCCTTCACCTTGGGATCGGCATGGGCATTGACGCCGCCGCCCCAGCCGCCGAAGGAGGCGAAGGGCGCGTGATTGACGCCGTTCACCGCATGGGGGCACTGCTCGCTCGAGCAGGGCTCGAGCTTGCCGGTGTCGCGGTTGAGCACCGATTTCGAGCCGGGCAGGATGGCGGCGCCGACCTTGTCGATGACCTTGGACGAGGCCGGATCGATGGCGAGCGTGCCGATATCGCCCCAGTCGAGCGACAGCGCACAACGACCCGCGGTAAACAGGCTGCGGGTGTCGCCGACATTGAGGTTTATCTCGTTGGGCGGACCATAATTGGTGGTCTCCTTGTAGAGATCGAGCGCCTTGGCGAAGGCCTCGTTGTTGACGAGCGGCTTCATGTCGCGCACGTCGAAGAAGGCGCCCTGGCTCGTGCCCTTGGACTGGATGGAGCCGCCGGCGACCGAGGTGATGAACCAATAGGACTGCTGGTTGCGCGCCTTGGCGATGCAGGAGCCGTAGTCCGGCGTGCCATCGCCATTCATGTCCTTGCCATGCAGCGCCTTGGCGGCGGCGACATAGTCCTCCCAGGTCTCGGGCGGCTTGAGACCGGCCGCATCGAACAGGTCGGTGCGGTAGTAGATCATGTGGAAGTCGCCATCGAGGGTGATCATGTAGGTCTTGCCGCCATATTTCTGCGAGAAGTCGCGGAAAAACGGGGCGACGTCGTTCTCCTCGATCTTCTGGTCCTTGGCGATGCGGTCGGTGAGGTCCTCGAGGAAACCGCCGGCGACATAGTCGACCATCCATTGCGGCGCGAAGACCGCGGCATCGATCGAGTTGGTGCCGCTCGACCAGTCGGTCAGGAGCTTGGTGTAGAGGTCGGAGAACGGCACGGTCGTGACATTGACCTTGGCGCCGGTGAGCTTCTCGAAATCGGGGGCGCGACGCTGGAGCGGCTCGGCGATCTGCGGGCCGGTGAAGGTGACGAGATTGACGGTCACGCCGTCGAATTCGCCGGCCTGCGCCGACGATCCGGCCTGAGCAGCGGCAAGAAGGGCAGCGAGGCCCGCGAGATAACGCTTCACCTTCATGAGATCCTCCCAATTCTGTTCGCCCCGCATTGTGTTCGGCGGTGCTTCCCAGCATGATTGCAGCCGCTGCCGTCTTGGGTCAACATGCGCCTTGCAGCAAGGAGGCTCGACATGCTGCGCGGAATCGATCCCATTCTGGGGCCTGATCTCCTGTTCGTGCTGCGCGCCATGGGGCATGGCGACGAGATCGCGGTGGTCGATGCCAATTACCCGGCGACCGAGGGCGCCAAGCGCCTGATCCGGGCCGACGGCATCGATGCGGTGCGGATGGCCGGGGCGATCCTCTCGGTTCTGCCGCTCGACGACTTCGTCGAGACGGCGGCCTTCCGCATGGCGGTGGTGGACGATCCCCAGGCGGTACCGCCGGTCATCCGCGAGTTCGAAAGGATGGTCGGGCGGATCGCGACACTCGAGCGGTCGGCATTCTACGCGCGCGCCAGGAGTTGCTTTGCGATCGTCGCAACCGGCGAGCGGCGGCTCTATGGCAACCTCATCCTCAAAAAGGGCGTGATCCGGCCCGAGGAGGCATGACTGGCGTCGCCCGTGGCCGTGCTCTACCATGCGGCCGCCCTGCTGCCACGAGCCCCCATCATGCATGAGCATATCGAGACATTCCGCGACGGCTTCCCGCAAGGCTACACCGAGGTGACCACCCTTTCCGAGCCGAGCGGCATCGCCTTCGGCGTCCTCAATCTTAAGGACGGAGAGGTCTGGCAGACGGTGAGCGAGGGCGAAACGGCATTCCTGCTGATGGCGGGTGACGTCAAGGCAAAGGCCGGCACCGTCGAGCGCCGGCTCTCCCGGCAATCGCTGTTCGACGAGAGCGCCAGCGCCCTTCATGTGGCGGCGGGCGAACAGGTGCAGCTCACCGCGGCCTCGCCAAGCGAGCTCACCGTCTATGCGGTGCGCAATCGCAAGCCATTCGCCAGCCGGTTCTACGGACCGGAGGATGTACCGGACGAGCATCGCGGCAAGGGCCAGGTAGGCGACAGCTGCCTCAGGCTGGTGCGGACCATCTTCGACAAGCGCAACGCACCTGGCGAGGCGGATCTGGTGCTCGGCGAGGTCGTCACGCTGCAGGGGCGCTGGTCGAGCTACCCGCCGCATCACCACCCCCAGCCCGAGATCTATCACTATCGCTTTACCCGACCGGGAGGCTATGGCCATGCCGAGATCGGCGAGACCGTTGTCAAGGTCCGGCAATATGACACCATCGCGATCCCGCCGGGGCTCGATCACGCGCAATGCGCAGCACCCGGTTATGGCATGTACTATTCCTGGGTGATCAGGCACTTGCCGCAGGATCCTTACAGCGTGCCGGAATTCACTGCCGAGCATCGCTGGACGACCGAGCCGGGCGCCGACTACTGGAAGCCAAGGACCGCCTGAGGTCATGGCAGAGCCTACGCTCGACCTGATCACCA
>JBKOZY010000097.1:0-3332 GCA_046726135.1 Pseudomonadota bacterium
GTGCCGTGATGGGACGACCCCCGGAGGCTCGGCAATAGGCAAATAGGCAGTAGGCAGTAGGCAGTAGGCAGTAGGCAGTAGGGCTCTAGTCAGTACCCATTGCCGACTGCCTCTTTCGTTCAGCGGCTGGCGAGGGACGCCGGATTGAGCGGGCGGCCGGAGATGGTGGCGGCGTTGAGGTATCCCTTGATGGGGCGGTTGTCGACCTTGCCGCTCAACGCGACCACCAGCATCAACGGTTTGTCGGCGGCAGCGGTCTTCACCGGCGCCGCCCAAAAGTTGATGACCACCGGCTCGGCACGGTTCTTCTCCATGGCACGATCGGAAAAACCGGCGATCAGGCGGTAGACCATCCGGCAGCGGACAACCGGGCCGCGATAGACGCTGACGTCATTCTTGTCGAACCGCTCGTCATCGAGGCGGTCAAAGCGATATTCGGTGACCTCCCGGCCGTTATAGACCCGCTCGGTCCCGAAGCAGACCTTGTCGGCGCCGGCCAGGCCTTGATGAAGCAGGGCGGTGAGGGGATCGGCGGCGGGCTCGGCCAGGGCGGCATCGACTGCCTCGGCCTTTCGCGGATTGAGCTCGGGCTCACGGACGGCCTCGGGCTTCTTGGGGTCGTCCCAATTGACGGTGGCGTGGCGATCCTTTTGGGCGATCTTGAAGGATGCCGGCACGGGCATGCCATTGACGATGCTGCCGGTGGTCTTCATGTCGGTCTCGATCTTCATGAACAGGCCGGCCATGCCCTGGGAGCGGACCGACATGGCGGAGCTGTAGGTATCCTCCGCCAGCTCGATATCCTGGTTGATCTCGATCGCTCGCATGTTGGAGATGTCGAGATCATAGCGAAGGCGCAGGCGGTCGGCCGCGGCCGCAGGTACCGATAATCCGGCGATGAGCAACAGCAACGAAACCACCGCCAGCAGCCGCGATCCGTGGCCGAGCGCATTGATGGTCATGAGAGGCCCCCGATTTGCCGCTCCAGGAAAGTGCCTTCGACTAGCTGTCATATGAGGCCAAACTTTGCCTTGGGTGACGTGATCCCCGGCAGGCAGACTTGACGGTGATGCGTCGCCTCGACTATAGGAGCGCGCTCAATCTGACCTTTTTCGGAGTTCTTTCAATGGCACGGCGTTGCGAATTGACGGGAAAGGGCGTCCTTGTCGGCCATGCCGTGAGTCACGCCAACAACAAGACGAAGCGGCGGTTTCTGCCCAATCTTTGCCAGGTTCACCTCATCAGCGATGCGCTTGGCCAGTCGGTCTCGTTGCGGATCAGCGCCAATGCGCTGAAGTCGGTCGAACATCGCGGCGGGCTCGACGCCTATCTCCAGAAGGCACGGCGCGAGCAATTGTCGCAGAAGGCACGCCGGTTGAAGCGCGAGATCGAGAAAAAGCTCAGCAATCCGGCCGCTTGAGCACGATCCCGACGCCGAGCGGCGAGCCGCGCATCCACCCGACGGCGCGGTTGCGTGACAGCACGCTCGGCCGGTTCACCGCAATCGGCGAACGTTGCTCGGTCGTCGACGCGGTCATTGGCGACTATTCCTATGTCGAGCATGACACCGGCATCATCTATTCGCGTATCGGCAAGTTCTGCGCGGTGGCGCCCTTCGTGCAGGTCAACGCGCTGAACCATCCGATGGAACGAATCAGCCAGCACAAGATCACCTACCGGCCCAACGAATATTTCCTTCACAAATCGCTGGATGCCGAGTTCCGCTCGCAGCGCATCGCGCAAGGGGTGACGATCGGCCATGATGTGTGGGTCGGTCATGGGGCGATCGTGCTGCCGGGAGTGACGATCGGCGATGGCGCGGTGGTCGCAGCAGGCGCGGTGGTGACCAAGCCGGTCGACGATTATGCCATCGTTGCCGGCGTCCCGGCGGTGAAGCTGCGCGACCGCTTTCCGGAGCCTATCAAGCGGCGGATCCAGGCCCTCGCCTGGTGGGAGTGGCCGCATGAGCGGCTGGCCGATGCGGTGGAGGATATGAGGCGGCTCGGGGTGGAGGCATTTTTGGAGAAGTGGGGTGAGAAGTGAGTGGTGAGATCGTGAGTATTGAGTGGTGGTTGGGCAGTGCTCGGCCCCGACTACTCGCTGCTCACGACCTCACTACTCACCCTTCAATGCGAACTGCAGAATGAGGGTGTTCTGCAGGGAGTGGTTGTAATTGTCGTCGGACACCACGGTGATGCGGGTCTCGCCCGATGCGGTGACGTGCACGGCGAGTCCCTCCATATTGTCGATGGCATAACGCGGCAGCTGTCCCTCGAATAGTGGAACAGGTTTCACCAATGCGCCCGGTTTCAGCTCGGCAATCTTGATGCGGCGCAGCGACAGGCCGGGAAACAAGCCGTTGAAGCTGCGCTCCAGCAGCATGAGATCACCATCGGGTAGGACGGCGATGTCGGTAACGGCGAATTCGTCGAGGCGGGCGATGGTGAAGACGAAGGTCTTGCGGTTCTTGCCAAACACCCAGCCGCGGATATTGCCGGCATCGTCGAGCTGGCGCTCGGAGATGGCGATGAATGAATTGGCGAGCGGACCGCTGCTGAGATAGGCAAGCGCCTCGAGCTCGGCATTGTTCGGCCCGTTGCGGATCGCCGGCGGCGAGGGAACGAGCTGCGGCCTGGCATCGAGCTTCGCCTTGCGCAGGTCGTAGAGCTCGATCCGCGGCCGCCTTTCGAAGCCAACGGCGACCCTGCCGTCAACCATGCCGGGGCTCATCAGCGTCAGGGCTTCGGCATCGCGGCCGCGCTTGGACGGCGAGCGTTTGCCGGTGCGGTCCCGCAGCGGCGCCATGAAGGGCTCAGCAAGATTGGCGAGGCCGCCCTTGTCATAGAGAAGGCGGGCGGTGAGCCACCAGCCATCATCGCTGACGGCGAGCAGCCGCGTGCCGTCGGTGGAGAGCGCCAGAGCGGAGAAGCCGCCAAAGCGCGGATCGGGCGAGACGAGCTTCAATCCGCCACGCCAATAGAGCCCGGGAGCGACCCGCCCGTCCTTGTCATGGGAAAAGGACCATGGCTCGACCCTGAGATCGACGGGGCCCTCGTCCTCCTTTTCAGCGCCGATGATATGGCCATTGGCGAAGCTCAAGATGAGGACGGCGAGAGCCCCGGCGAAGGCCGCCCAGCGTCGTCGCCCCCCGGCGCCCATCATCATCGCGCGGCTCGGCGACGGGGCATCGGGCGGGCCGGCATGGCGGGAGCGCGCGCCGCGTTCTCCTCGAACAGTTCGGCAAGCTTTTCGGTCATCGCGCCGCCGAGCTCCTCGGCATCGACAATGGTGACGGCACGCCGGTAATAGCGGGTGACGTCGTGGCCGATGCC
>JBKOZY010000098.1:0-4686 GCA_046726135.1 Pseudomonadota bacterium
GCCACTATCTCTTCGAGCGCTTCATCGCAGAGATGGGGAAAGGAAAGAAATAGGTTGTGATTAGGGTCGTCTTGGCGCTCCGGCAGCCTTACGCCATGGACTGATAATGCGCCACCGGCTCCTCGGCGGCGAGGCGGGCGAGTTGCTCGCAGGCCTGGACCAGGAGCGGCAGCGAGGGGGAGCCGCCAAAACAGAGCCGCATGCCATTGCACGGCGCCGAGCGGTCGACGGCGAAGGCATCGCCGGGTGAGACCTTGATCCCTATGGCAAGCGCCGCCGAGACGAACTCGATCGGCCGCCAGAACTCCGGCAGGGTCACCCAGGCGAATGGCGATCCCGGAGTGCATTGCACCTGGAATCCTTCGAGGGTGGCAAGGACAGCGGCGCGGCGCGATTCGAGCTCGGTGCGGATGTTGCAGAGAATGCGCTGGGCGACGCCGGACTCGATCCAGCCTCGAGCGATATGGGCGGTGATCCCGACGGCCCTGCCGCCGGTTGCGAACATGCTGCGCGCCAGGTTCTCGACTTGTTTCGGCGGGGCGGCGACGAAACCGATTCGCAGGCCGGGTGCTACGGTCTTGGACAGGCTGCTGATGTACCAGCTGCGCTCCGGAGCCAGTGACTGCAGCGTCGGTGGTGCCTCGGTCAGAAGCAGGCGGAAAATGTCGTCCTCGATGATGGTGAGGTTTTGGGCCTGAGCAATGCCGGCGATGGCGCGCCGGCGCGCGTCGCTCAGCACGATGCTGGTCGGATTGTGCAGAGTCGGGACGAGATAGAGGATCCGGCCGGGGCCGTTGCGGACCGCATGCTCGAGCGAATCGGGGAGGATGCCCTCGTCATCGGCCTTAAGCGGCTCGAGTCGCAAGCCCAGTTGGCGGGCGATGGGTTGAACCGTCGGATAGGTCAGCGGCTCGACCAGGAGCGTCTGGCCCGCGCCGGCGATGGCGCCAAGGATGGCGAGGAGCCCATGCTGTGCGCCGGCGGTGAGCACGACCTGGCTCGTCGCGACGTCCACGCCGGCCCGGCGCAGCCACGAGCGCGCCATGTCGCGATGCTCGGGCAGGCCGGCGACCGGCGGGTAATCGAGATGGTCCAGCCGCTGCGGATCGGCGATCAAACGCATCAATGCCTGATCGAAATCGGCGGTATTGCAGACCCGCGGCGGCACTGCGCTTTGGAGGTCGAGAGGACCGCGCTCGCTGGCGGTGACGGCGGCGCTCCGCCCGGCCAGCGGATCGCGCAGGAAGCTGCCGCGACCCACCTCGCCCGAAACGAGACCGCGCCTCTCAGCCTCCTGATAGGCGCGGGTGACGGTCCCAACGGTGACGCCAAGCTGCCATGCAAGCTCGCGATGTGTGGGTAGCTTGTCACCCGGCGTGAGACGGCCGGAATCCAGATCCGAAGCAATGGCTTGCGCGATTGCGAGATAGCGGGGGAGCTGGGAATCGAGATTTGGTGTCCAACTTGTCATGGTGACAATGTTTCTATTGACCGATACATTGGGCGACAATTATAGGCATTGCACGCAACCAATACAACGGTCGCGTAGGATAAATGGACAATATGGTACAGCGACAATTCCCCACATGACCGGCCCGCAGAGCGGCGCCGGGAATCCCACGAAAGGAAACCCATCATGCGTGAATACGCTCTGCACGAATCTGAACATCGGGAGGCCAGCTGGCCCTTCGGTCTGTTTGGCCGGTTGGCCCGCAATTTGTGGCGGCGCCGTACCCTCCATCGTCTGGCACTGCTCGAGGATCATGTCCTCGCCGATATCGGGTTGTCGCGGCATGACGTGATGACCGCCATGCGGCTGCCGCTGTCGATCGATCCGATCTACGAGATCGAGCGGATGGCGCATCATCGTCACAAGCGCCGCGGCGTCCGCAACAGTTGAGTTGAGCACAGGGGCTCGGCGATGCCGGGCCTCATTTCCGTTCCTCCGCCGTCAATCGACGGGCACGAGCTTGCCGGTCCACAAAACCGGCCCGGTCGGCTGGCCGGTCGGCGCGCCGCCGCGCGGCTCGAGGCTGACGGCGAAGACGGTGTCGCCGATCGTGGCAGCCTTGTCGGATTCGAGGCGCGTCACCGGCAGGTTCACGTCGCGGAGCGCAATCAGGCCAAGCGATTGCGGCCGCAAACGACCACCACCCACCGCCCAGAGCTCGTAGTCACGGCCCGATTCGGGTGGCCGCGCCGCTACCGGGCGCACGGCGATGATGCCCTTGGCGGTATCGACTGCCACGACGAAAACGGGCTGCTGGTCGCCTTGCTGGACCGCTGCCACAAAGCGATGGGCGACCGGCTCGCGCGGTGCCGCGACGATAAAGCCGATCAAGGACGCAGCGACCGCCGCCATGGCGAGAGTCGCGGCGCGCCAGTGCCGCACCCGACGCTCGAGCTTGATGATCGTGGCCGACGGCGGGACGGCCCGCTCGGCCGTTTGGCGAAGCCGTTGCTCGATGCGCTGGAACAGACCTTCCGGTGGGGCGATCGATGCGACTGCCACATTGAGCGGGTCGAGCCGGTGCTCCCACGCGGCAACGGCGCTGGCGAAGTCGGGATCGCTGGCGCGCAGGCGCTCGGCTTCGGCCCGCTCCCCGGGATCAAGGGTTCCGAGCACATATTCGCCGGCCAGGACCTCGCGGTCCTCGGGACTATCCGGGCGGGCCATCGAGACACCTCCGGAGTTCGATCAGGCTGCGGCGCAGATTGGTCTTCACCGTGTTGACCGGCATGCGATAGACGGCGGCAAGCTCCTCCCGGGTCAGCCCTTCGAGATAGGCTCTCACCACCAGCTGCCGGCGGTTTTCCGGCAACTGGTCGAGGCAGGCCTTGAGCGCACCCTGGCTGCCCGCCAGCGCCAGCATCCCGTCCGGCCCGGCCGCATCGGCGCGGTCCTCGGCAAGGGCGTCGCTCAAGCCGGCAATGCGCTCGGCCTGGCGGCGGCGGATATCGATCGCCTGGTTGCGGCAAATGGCGGCGAGCCAGGCCACGGCCGAGCCGAGGGCGGGATCGAATTGCAATGCTTTCTGCCACGCCCGCACATAGGTCTCCTGCAAGGCTTCTTCAGCGAGCTCTCTTCGCGTCAGAATACGCAAGGCGATTCCCATTAGTTTCGGGGCGGTTGCCCGGTAAAGCTCGGCAAAAGCCGCCCGATCGCCCTGGCCGACGGCCTCGAGCAGGGTTTCCGGGCTGCGGTTCATCCAGGCCCGCCCTTCACGCGGAAGGCGGCCGCTGCCGCCGCCAATTGGTCGCCTGCTCATAGGCGAAGGCGGATCGCATGACGGTATGGTCGTCGAACATCCGCCCGACCAGCTGAAGCCCGACCGGCAGCCCCTTGCGGGTGAAGCCGCAGCAAATGCTGGCGGCCGGCTGCTGGGTCAGGTTGAACGGATAGGTGAACGGGGTCCAATTGACCCATTTTCCGGAGTCATCGACCTTCGGCGCCAGCTTGCCGGCCTCGAAGGCCGGGATCGGCAAGGTCGGCGTCACCAGCAGGTCGAAGCGCGCCATGAACTGGCGCATGGCGGCGCCAAGGTGACCACGGCGGGCCACGGCGCCGAGATATTCATCGAGACTTATGGATGAGGCGCTCGACACTACATCGGCGAAATCACGCTCGAACAAATGGCGCTTGGCTTCGGGAATGGCGGCTGCCAATGTCCGGGCGCCGCTCCACCACAGGACGCGAAACTCGGGCAGCGGGTCGGGAAAGCCGGGGTCGACCTCCTCGACCTTGGCGCCGAGATCGCGCAACACCCGCACCGCCTGGCGTACCACTCGTGCCACCTCCGGATCGACCTCGGCATGGCCGAGGCGCGGGCTGAAGGCGATGCGGAAGCCCTCGATGCCCTTGTACAGGCCGGCCGCGAAATCGCGTCCGTCATAGGGCAGCGCGTGCCAGTCGCGGGCATCGGGCTCGGAAATGACATTGAGCATGATTGCCGCATCCTCGACGCTGCGCGCCATCGGCCCGATATGCGCCACCGTGCCGAACGGGCTGAGCGGCCAGGCGGGCACGCGGCCGAAGGATGGCTTCAGACCGAAAATGCCGGTGAAGCCGGCAGGGATGCGGATCGAGCCGCCGCCATCGGTTCCGATCGCCAGCGGCCCCATGCCGGTGGCGACAGCGACCGCCGCCCCGCCGGAGGAGCCCCCCGGCGTCTTGGTCCGGTCCCAGGGATTGCGGGTGATGCCGGTCAGGGGCGAGTCGGTGACGCCCTTCCAGCCGAATTCCGGGGTTGTGGTCTTGCCGAGAATGATGGCGCCGCTTTCCTTGAGACGGGCGGTCACCGGGGCATCGATGTCGAATGACTGATGGCGATCGATGGTCTGCGAGCCGCGGAGCGTCGGCATGCCGGCGGTCAGGATGAGGTCCTTGATGCTGACCGGAACCCCGTCGAGACGGCCCTGTGGCGCACCCTTGGCCCAGCGCCGCTCAGACGCTCTGGCAGCGTTGAGCGCCCCCTCGGCATCGACATGACAGAAGGCGTTGAGCGCGCCGTTGTGGGAGGCGATGCGGTCGAGCACCGCCGAGGTCACCTCGACTGGAGAAAAGCGGCGCTTCTTATAGCCCTTCAGCAACTTGACCGCCGAGAACCAAGCGAGATCTTTCGCCATCGCTGCCGTCACCAACGCATACCGACCATGGTGCTTTTTCCACCCTGCAGATCAGAGTCA
>JBKOZY010000099.1:0-8625 GCA_046726135.1 Pseudomonadota bacterium
GGGAATGTGAGCACTGAAGCGCCTTGGCGGAGTGAATCGAGGTGATCGCTCCACCATTGCGCCATCGCAACACGTTCAGCCCAATGCGCACCTCGGTGGTATGCCGCCCGTACCTGATCATTGTCGTTATGCGCCAGCGCCCGTTCGATAGCGTCTGGCGACCATTTGCCGGATTCATTCAAGAGTGTACTGGCCATCGCACGGAAGCCGTGGGCCGTCATCTCATCGCCTGCAAAGCCCATTCGTCGGAGCGCTGCTGTCGCGGTGTTCTCCGACATTGGCTTATCTGGCTTTCCAAGGGCGGGGAACACAAAGCGCCCGCCACCTGTCAATGAACGGATCTGCGACAGGATCTTAAGCGACTGCCGCGAGAGGGGAACGACATGCTCTCGCCGCTTCTTCATACGCGAGGTGGGAATGCGCCAAATGGCTAGATCAAAGTCTATTTCTGTCCACTCCGCCTGCCGCAACTCGCCCGGCCGGACAAATACGTGAGGCGAGAGCGCCAAAGCCAATCGTGTGACCGGCTGCCCACCATAGCTGTCAATCGCGCGCAGCAGTTCGCCAGCACGCTTCGGCTCAATGATTGCCGCCAAATGCTTGGGTTTAGGCGTCGCGACCGCTCCTAAAAGCAGTGCGGCTGGGTCCATGCGGCTGGGTCCGCCTTAGCGCGCGCCGTCGCGACTGCATAACGGAAAACGCGGCTGGCGAAGGCTCGGGTGCGCTTAGCAGTCTCGAAGTTGCCGTTTCCCTCCTGACGTTTCAGGACTGCAAGCAATTCGTGTGGTTCGATCGAATTGACGGCCCTGTGCCCAAGTGATGGCATGAGCCACTGCCGCGTCCAGCGAAGCTTGGATACAGTGGCCGATGAACGGCCCTCTCGTTCTACCTTAGCGATATATTCCAGTGCCACATCACCGAAAGTTGTTCCGGCCGCGACTTTGGCTGCAATCCGCTGCCGCCGTTTTGTGGCAGCGGGGTCGTCGCCTCTGCTCACGGCTTCCCGCGCCACCTCGCGCGCCTTCCTCGCTTCGCTCAGCGACACGTCCGGATAGCGGCCCAGAGCCAGCTTACGCTCCCGTCCGTATATGCGATACTTCAGCCGCCACAGTCGCCCGCCGGACGGGGTCACCAACAGATAGAGCCCCGCCCCGTCCGCCAGCTTGTATTCTCTTTCGCGAGGCTTGGCGGTCCGCACTGCAATATCCGTCAATGCCATCGTATGGCTCTTTCTGCCAGCAGATTTGGAAGGCCCCCAAAAAAGCCCCCGGTTAGACTGGCTGTGCACGAACAATGCCGGACAGCCGCGAACGAAACAGCTTGAAATATACGGATTTTCGCGGATTCTGTCCACCGTGGCCGATCTTCGGCGAACAATTAAGTGGTGCCCAGAAGAGGACTCGAACCTCCACGCCTCGCGGCACTAGTACCTGAAACTAGCGCGTCTACCAATTCCGCCATCTGGGCAGGCGGCCTGACTTAATGGTCGGGCTCCCTGCTTGTCAACGGCTCTGCATTGCCGCTACAAACCTGCTCGCTCATCGCGTCGGCAGTGTCAGGACATCGGGTGAACACCTCCGATCGGATCGTGGTCGTGATCGGCGGATCCGGCTTTGTCGGCCGCCATGTGGTACAGGCGCTGGCCCGTAGCGGCTATCGGGTGCGCGTGGCGGTGCGCCGGCCGGATCTCGCCTATCACCTGCAGCCGCTCGGCTTCCCGGGCCAGATCATGCCGGTGCAGGCCAATCTGCGATTCCCCGAGTCGATCGAGCGGGCATCGGCCAGCGCCTTTGCCGTGATCAACATGGTCGGGATCCTCTATGAGAGCGGGCCCCAGACCTTTGCGGCGATCCATGTCAATGGCGCCGGGGCGGCGGCCAGGGCGGCGCGCAATGCCGGGGCGAAACGATTCATCCAGGTGTCGGCGATCGGCGCCGATCCGCAGAGCCGGTCGGCCTATGCCCGCAGCAAGGCCGGGGGCGAGGTCGTGGTGGCCGGCGAGTTTCCTGGCGCCAGCATCATCCGCCCGGCCATCGTGTTCGGGCCGGAGGACGATTTCTTCAACCGCTTTGCGGCGATGGCCGTGTGGTCGCCGGCGCTGCCGCTGATCGGCGGTGGCCGCACCCGGTTCGAGCCGGTCTATGCCGGCGACGTCGGCGAGGCGGTGGTGCGCCTCTTCGAGCGCGGCAACACGGCCGGCCAGATATTCGAGCTGGGCGGACCGGAAATCCTGACCTTTCGCCAGCTCATGGCGTTCGTGCTGCGCACCATCGGCAGACGTCGGCTGCTTCTGCCGGTGCCTTGGTGGCTCGCCTATACACAGGCGGCGGTGCTCGGGCTCTTACCGAAGCCGCTCCTGACCCTCGACCAGGTGCGCATGCTGCAGCGCGACACAGTGGTGAGCGAAGCGGCTCGCCACGACCGGCGGACGCTCGAGGGCCTCGGGATCACGCCGGAGGGGATCGAGACTCTGGTTCCGGCCTATCTTTACCGCTACCGCCGGTCCGGCCAGTATGCCGAACCGCGAGCGGAGTAAAACAGTGAGGAGACAGGGAGGTTGTTCATGAGGATGTTGCTACTTGCCGTGGTGGTGGCGCTGGCGGCTGCCGGGGCCCCCAACGGCCTTGCCGCGGCCGAGATGAAGAAGGTCGGCAAGGGCGAGGGACAGCTCGATATCGTGGCCTGGCCCGGCTATATCGAACGCGGCGAGACCGACAAGAAATATGACTGGGTCACCGATTTCGAAAAGAAGACCGGCTGCAAGGTCAATGTGAAGACCGCCGGCACCTCGGACGAGATGGTGGCGCTGATGAATGAGGGCGGGTTCGACCTGGTCACCGCCTCGGGCGATGCCAGCCTGCGCCTCATCGCCGGCAAGCGAGTGCAGCCGATCAACATCAAGCTCATCCCGAGCTATTCGTCGGTCGACGAGCGGCTGCAGAAAGCGCCGTGGCACACGGTCGGCAAGGAGCATTTTGGCGTGCCCTATCAATGGGGCGCCAATGTGCTCGCCTACAACACCGAGGTGTTCAAAGACGCGCCGAAGAGCTGGTCGGTGGTGTTCGAGGAACAGAATCTGCCCGACGGCAAGCCGAACAAGGGTCGGGTGCAGGCGTTCGACGGACCGATCTATATCGCCGATGCGGCGCTCTATCTGATGAAGAAGAAGCCGGAGCTCGGCATCAAGGACCCCTATGAGCTGAACGAAGACCAGTACAAGGCCGCTCTCGAGCTCTTGCGGGCGCAGCGCAAGCTGGTCGGGCGCTATTGGCACGATGCCATGGTGCAGATCGACGACTTCAAGAACGAGGGCGTCGCTGCCTCGTCGTCATGGCCGTTCCAGGTCAATCTGCTGAAGGGGGAGAAGAAGCCGATTGCCTCGACCATCCCGGAGGAGGGTGCGACCGGCTGGGCCGACACGACGATGATGCATTCCGAGGCGCGCCATCCGAACTGCGCCTATCTGTGGCTCGAGCATTCGATCAATCCGAAGCTGCAGGGTGATCTTGCCTCGTGGTTCGGCTCGGTGCCGGCGGTGCCGGCAGCGTGCAAGGGCAACGAGCTGCTCGGCACGGAGGGTTGTGTCACCAACGGGTCGGAGACCTTCGACCAAGTCAAGTTCTGGCGGACGCCGGTGGCCAAGTGCGAGTCGCAAAGCGCCGGCTGCGTGCCCTATTACCGCTGGGTCTCGGACTTCATAGCGATCCTCGGTGGTCGGTAGCATAGGGAGTTCGTCCTCGGTCTCCTTCCCCTTGCGGGGAGGGGGCCGGGGCGGGATGTGAGGCGGCGCCATGCCAGTCGCCGTGCGCTTTACCAATGTTCACCGCCATTTCGGCGCGGTGCGGGCTGTCGACGGCGTCACGCTCGATATTGCCGAGGGCGAGTTCTTCGCCATGCTCGGACCGTCAGGATCCGGCAAGACAACCTGTCTTAGGCTGATCGGCGGCTTCGAGCAGCCGGATCAAGGCGGCATCGAGATCTTCGGGCAGCACGCCGAGGGCCTGCCGCCCTATCGGCGGAACGTCAACACGGTGTTCCAGGATTATGCGCTGTTCCCCCATATGACGGTCGGGGACAATGTCGCCTATGGGCTGATGATCCGGAAGCTGGCGCGGCCGGCGCGGGAAAAGCGGGCGCGCGAGGCACTGGCGCTGGTCAAGCTCAACGGGTTCGAGGGACGCTATCCTCGCCAGCTGTCAGGCGGCCAGCGGCAGCGGGTGGCGCTTGCCCGAGCGTTCGTCAACCAGCCGAGGGTGCTGCTGCTCGACGAGCCGCTCGGCGCGCTCGACCTCAAGCTTCGCGAGGAGATGCAGGAGGAGCTGAAGTCGCTGCAGCGAAAGCTCGGCATCACCTTCGTTTTCGTTACCCATGATCAGGGAGAGGCACTTGCCATGGCCGATCGGCTGGCGATCTTCCATTCGGGGCGAATCGTCCAGATCGGCGCGCCGGTCGAGGTCTATGAGCGGCCGCGCACCCGCTTCGTGGCCGATTTCGTCGGCTCGGCCAATGTCCTGCCGCCGATCTATTCGGGCGAGGCCGGCGCAGCGGCGAAGTGGATGAGCCTGAGGCCCGAGAAGATCCGCGCGAGCGCTCCCGAGCAGGGAGCGGCGAATGATGAGGCAAGCCTGATCGGGACGATCACCAATGTCCATTACCAGGGGGCGCTGACCCGCATCACGGTCGATGGCGACGGGCTGACGCTCAAGGCCGCGGTTCCTTCCGATGGCAGGCGGTTTCAGACCGGCCAGCACATCCGGCTGTCTTGGCCGGCGTCGGCGATGAATCCGATGGATGACGATCCGTGACCGCGCCGATCCTGGCACCAACCCTGGCCGAGCCACCGGACGGCATTTTGCGGCGGGTGTCGGACCAGCTTTATCTCAATCCGCCGCTGCTGCTTGGGCTGTTGCTGGCGCCGCCGCTCTTGTGGATCGGCATCGTCTATGTCGGGTCGCTGATCGCACTCCTGATTCAGAGCTTCTACTCGGTCGACGAGTTCTCCGGCATGGTGAAGCACGAGTTCACGCTCGCGACCTATGCGGAGCTGCTCCGGCCAGCCAATATCGACATCATCGTTCGAAGCGTGCTGATGGCGGCCGCGGTGACCGTCGCCGCGGCGTTGATCGCGTTTCCGATCGCCTATTATGCGGCCCGCTATGCGACGGGTGCGGTGAAGGCCTTTTACTATGTGGCGGTGATGATGCCGCTGTGGTCGAGCTATCTCGTCAAGATCTATGCCTGGAAGCTGATCCTCGCCAAGGAGGGCATCATCACCTGGTTCGCCGGCAAGACGGGACTTGGGCCGGTTCTCGATTTCGTGCTGGCGACGCCGGTGATCGGCGGCCCGTCGCTGTCGATCAGCTTTCTCGGCATGTTCGTGGTGTTCGTCTATGTTTGGTTGCCCTATATGATCCTCCCCGTTCAGGCGGCGCTCGAGCGGGTGCCGCGCAACATGATCGATGCTTCTGCCGATCTCGGGGCGGCACCCGGCCCAACCTTCCGCCATATCGTGCTGCCGCTGGCGATGCCCGGCATTGCGGCCGGATCGATATTCACCTTCTCGTTGACGCTTGGCGACTACATCATCCCGCAGATCATCGGCAATTCGAGCTTCTTCATCGGACAGGCGGTCTATGCCCAGCAGGGCACTGCCGGAAACATCCCGTTGGCGGCTGCCTTCACCGTGGTGCCGATCGTGATCATGGCCGCCTATCTTTGGGGGGCAAAGCGATTGGGGGCGTTCGATGCGCTCTGACCCCGTCGAGCCGGCGCCGCTCGGCCTCAAGATCGTTGCCGCCGCCGGACTCGCCTTCCTGCATGTGCCGCTCGCCCTCATCGTGCTCTATGCCTTCACGACCGAGGAAAAGAGCTATGTCTTTCCACCCCCCGGCCTCACCACGCAATGGTTCGCCGTCGCCGCGCAGCGGACCGACATCTGGGCGGCACTGACGCTGTCGCTCCGGGTGGCGGCGGTCGCGACACTGCTGGCGCTGCTGCTTGGAACCTGCGCCGCGGCGGCGCTGGCGCGGGCCCGGTTCTTCGGGCGCGAGACGATCTCTCTGCTGTTCGTGCTGCCGATCGCGCTTCCGGGCATCATCACCGGCATTGCGCTGCGCTCGGCATTCAACATCATGGATTTCGATTTTTCGTTCTGGACGATCGTGCTCGGCCACGCCACCTTCTGCATCGTGGTGGTCTATAACAACGCGGTCGCCCGGCTGCGGCGCACGTCGCCCAACCTGATCGAGGCCTCGATGGATCTCGGCGCGGACGGGCTGGCAACGCTGCGCCATATTCTGCTGCCGGCACTTGGGGGAGCGCTGCTCGCCGGCGGCATGCTGGCCTTCGCACTGTCGTTCGACGAGGTCATCGTCACGACGTTCACTGCCGGACAGCAATCGACGCTGCCAATCTGGATGCTGACCGAGCTCATCCGGCCACGGCAGCGGCCGGTCACCAATGTCGTCGCGGTGCTGGTCATCGCCATCACGCTCGTGCCGATTCTCGCTGCCTATTATTTGACTCGCGAGGACAGCTAAATTTACCGGTCGCATTAACGAGCGATCAGGACTGGTTCGCTAAAACTCAATCGAGTGGGCGACAGGCAGGGGCCGCAAGGACTTGCGGGAGACGATCATGACGACAGGCTTCACCCGCCTGCTGCGGCAGGTGCTGCGGCGCTATCGCCGCGCAGACAGCGGTGTAACGGCCATTGAATTCGGCTTGGTGGGAGCGCCGTTCATCTGGCTGCTCTGCGTGGTGTTCGAGACCGGACACATGCTGTTTGCCGAATATATCATCGAGAACGGCACGGCCCAGGCGGGGCGGATGATCGGCACCGGCCAGGTGCAGAGCCAGGCCATCTCGCAAGGTCGGTTCAGGGAGCTGGTGTGCGGATCATTGACGAAACTCCTCGACTGCGAGAGCAAGCTCCATGTCGATGTCCGCCGCTTCCCGAACTTCCAGAGCATCGATCTCCCGCCGTCCCGCAATGGCGACCAGCTGTCGCCAGAGGTCACGGCGGAGGCGCAGTTCCAGCCGGGAAATCCGCTCGATGTGGTGGTGGTGCGCGTGTTCTATGATTGGAAGCTCTTCACGCCCGGCATAACGTTGCTCGCTAATCTGGCGAAGGACCGGCACGTGCTGACCGCAGCCACCGCCTTCCGCAACGAGCCATTCCTAAACTGACCGTTCGAGAGCTTTGCGCGATGATGATGATCAACAGGCTGATTGATTCCGCGGTGACGCAGTCAAAGGCATTTTTCGGAAATGCCATGGGCGTGGCCGGCATCGAGGCGGCATTCATCTTCCCGGTCATGCTGATGATCTATTTCGGCCTGCTCGACCTCACCGCCGTGCTGTCGGCCAATCGGCGGGTGACGCAGATGGCGAGCACGCTGGCCGATCTCGTCACGCAATCGAGCGGCACCACCACCAAGGCGGAGCTTGCGGGGTTCTATCGTGCCTCGACGGCCATCATGGACCCTTACTCGACGAATGATCTGACGCTCGAGGTTTTCGGCTACCGTCGGAATGGCGACGATGTCGTCCTCGCCTGGCAAGACAACAATGGCCGAAGCTGCGGCGCAGCTCCGATGGCGAATACCGACCTGCTGATGCAGTTGACCAGCGAGGGCAATGACGTGATCACTGCCCGCGTCTGCTACGAGGTGGCGCCGTTGACCGGCAGGATTCTGCGCGATGGCAAGGTGAACCTGTCGGACCAGATGACGCTGAGGCCGCGTCAGTCGAGCCGGCTGACCTGCACCGATTGCTAGGCAGTAGGCACTGCCTCCTATTCCGAGACCAGTCCCCTTTTGGTCTGAGGTGCGCTTCGCACCGTGTCGAGCGGGATCTTCAGATGCGCCTCTGCCATTTTATCGGGCATGCGGGCGATCCATTCATTGAGCGAGATGTCGTGGTAGCGCGGCGCCTTGAACAGCTCGAGGAAGACGGCATCCTCGCTGCCGGTATTCTCGATGCAGTGACCGGCGGCGCTCGGGACGAAGCCGACATCATTGGCGTTGAGGTCGACAGTCCGCGCGGTCGCCTGCGTGGTGACCACGGTCATTCGTCCCTTGCCTTTGATCCAATACTGCCATTCGCTGGCATTGGGGTGCCAATGCATCTCGCGCATCGCTCCCGGCTTGATCGTTACCATGGCAGCGGCAATCCCAGTTGAGACCGGAAAGTTGCTGGAATCGACGATCCGTGCGGTGCCGCCTGGCGCTGTCAGCGTCGGCTCCATCGCCGCCATCTTGAAGGTGTATCGGCGTTCGGTTTCGAGATAGTGACCAAGGAACCGCTTGTCGTCGTCGAGCGGCCCGGGAAGGGTCGCGTCGAATATGTAGAGCTCCTTCTGCGGCAAGCGGTCGAAGGTGGCTCTGGTCCAACCGGTGTTCTTCCTCACCATCTCCGGTGAGGTGTGTACCAGGAATTCCGACAGCAGGAAGGTGTCATCCTCCGAAAAGTCGCCCTGATCGAAGACCAGCAGGAATTCGCAGCCATCGCCGGCCAAACCCTGGATGGAATGCGGCAAACCGGCCGGGAAATACCAGAGGTCGCCTGCTTCGACATCGTCGATGAACATCTTGCCGTCGGCCTGCAGCAGGCTAACACGCGCCC
>JBKOZY010000100.1:0-5004 GCA_046726135.1 Pseudomonadota bacterium
TGCCGGAGGAGAGCCCGGTCAAGTTCGAAGGGAGCGACGATGTGGCGGTGACGCTGCAGGAATGGCCGGTCCAGCATGTGGTCAAGTGCCTGCTGCGCTGCCATCCCGATGACGATGCCGATTTCCGAGCAGCGCAGGAGAGTCAGCTCAAGCGCTTGTTCAGCGCCTGCCGCGCAACGAGTCACGAGCTGCTTCTCGAGATCATTCCGAGCCGCGGCGAGGCCGGCGATGCGGCAATTCTCGTCCCCCTGCTCCGCTGGGTCTATGGGCTCGGCATGGCGCCAGACTGGTGGAAGTTGGCGGGCCCGTCCGGCCGCGAGGGCTGGGCGGCGTTGAGCGAGACGATCGAGAGCCACGATCCCTATTGCCGCGGCATCCTGCTCCTCGGACTCGATGCGACGCAGGACACGATGATGGCGGCGCTTGGCACGGCGGCGCGGCAGCCGATCTGCAAGGGCTTCGCCATCGGCCGCACGATCTTCGGCGAGGCGGCCAGCCGTTGGATGAATGGTACGTATACTGACGAACAGGCGATGTCGTCGGTTGCCGCCGCCTATTCGCGGATGATCGAGGCGTGGCAGCAGGCGCGGGAAGGATTGAGATCATGAGCACCATCCGTCTGACCATGGCACAGGCCATCGTCAAATTCATCGCAAGCCTCGAGGTCGAGATCGACGGCCGGGTCGTGCCGCTGTTCGGCGGGGTGTTCGCAATTTTCGGCCATGGCAATGTCGCCGGCCTCGGCGAGGCGCTGGCGGCGGCGCGCGACGTGCTGCCGACCTTTCGGGCGCATAATGAGCAGGCGATGGCGCATGCCGCCACGGCTTTCGCCAAGGCGATGAACCGCCGGCGCATGATGGCCTGCACGAGCTCGATCGGGCCGGGCGCCACCAATATGGTGACGGCGGCGGCGGTGGCGCATGTCAACCGGCTGCCGATCCTACTGTTGCCGGGCGACACCTTCGCCAATCGGCGGCCCGATCCGGTGCTGCAGCAGATCGAGATGGTCGGTGATCCGACGACCACGGCCAATGACTGCTTCCGGCCGGTGTCGCGTTATTTCGACCGTATCAATCGGCCGGAGCAGCTGATCACGGCGCTGCCCGAGGCGCTGCGGGTGCTGACCGATCCGGCCGAATGCGGGCCGGTGACGCTGTGCCTGCCGCAGGACGTGCAGGTCGAGGCCGCGGATTTCCCGGCGGTGCTGTTCGAGCGCAGGATCGTGCGCTGGAGAAGGCCCGAGCCCGATCGCGACGAGCTCGCGGCCGCAGCGGAGGCTCTGAGACATGCCGAGCGCCCGCTGATCATCGCCGGCGGCGGGGTGAAATACAGCCTCGCCAGCCCGACGCTGATCGCCTTCGCGGCGCGCCATGGCGTGCCGGTCGCCGAGACGCAGGCCGGCAAGGGCTCGATGCCATGGGACGATCCGCTCTATCTCGGCGGCATCGGCGTCACCGGCTCGGCAGCGGCGAATGCCCTCGCCCGCAAGGCCGATGTGATCCTGGCGGCGGGCACCCGGCTACAGGACTTCACCACCGGATCACAGGCGCTGTTCAAGGATGCGGCGCTGATCCAGCTCAATGTGTCGGCGGCCGATGCCGCCAAGAGCCATGCGCAAAGCCTGGTGGCGGATGCGCAAGCCGGATTGAACGGCTTGTCGGCGGCGCTTGGGAGTTGGCAGGCGCGGGCGTCATGGCAGAAGCTTGCGAAGGCGGAGGCGGCGCAATGGTTGCAGACCGTCGACAAGGTGACGGCGCCGCCGCGCGGCAATGCCCTGCCAAGCGATGCGCAGGTGCTTGGCGCGGTCAACCGCGACAGCGATCGCAGGGACATCGTGGTGTGCGCTGCGGGCGGCCTGCCGGGAGAGCTTCACAAGCTGTGGCGGGCCGCCGCTCCTGAGACCTATCACCTCGAATATGGCTATTCCTGCATGGGCTATGAGATTGCCGGCGGGCTCGGGGTCAAGCTCGCCCTGCCCGATCGTCGGGTGGTGGTGCTGGTGGGCGACGGCTCCTATCTGATGATGAACTCGGAGATCGCCACCTCGGTGATGCTCGGGGCCAAGCTCGACATCGTGGTGCTCGACAATCGCGGCTTCGGCTGCATCGATCGGCTGCAGCGCGCCTGCGGCATCGAATCCTTCAACAATCTTCTCAAGGACACGGTGCATCAGACGCTGCCATCGATCGATTTCGCCGCCCATGCAGCGGCGCTCGGCGCGGTGGCGGAGACGGTGGGATCGGTCTCAGAGCTCGCGGCAGCGCTCGAGCGGGCGAAGCTCAGCAACCGCACCCATGTCGTCGTCATCGAGACCGACCCGGCGCTGTCGACGGCGGAGGGCGGCGCATGGTGGGACGTCCCGGTCCCCGAGGTCTCACGCTTAAGCCGCGTCGGACAAGCGCGCAAAGCCTATGAGCATGCGGTGGCGGATCGCGAGAAGATGTGAGACCGGCAATCAGGAAGAAAGAAATGACGATCAGCTTTGGCATCAACCCGATCGGCTGGACCAATGACTGCATGCATTGGCTTGGCGACGACATCCCGGTCGAGACCTGTCTCGCCGAAGCGCGGGCGGCGGGGTTCAGTGGTATCGAGCTCGGGCGCAAGATGTCGAAACAGGGCAAGGCGCTGCGCGAGCTGCTCGACGAGCATGGGCTCCGGCTGGTCGGCGGCTGGTACTCGGGGAAGCTCCTCGAGCGCGACGCCAAAGCGGAGATCGCGGCGCTGCAGGACCATCTGGCACTGCATCAGGCGTGCGGTGCGCCGATCATGGTGTTCGCCGAGACCAGCGGCGACATCATCAACGATGTCGGGGCGCGGCGCAGCGCACGGCCGCAGATCGGCAGTGCCCAGCACTGGAGGACCTTCGGCGCGCGGGCATCGGAGGTCGCCGACTATCTGGCGGACCAGGGCGTGCGCATGGCGTTTCATCATCATATGGGGACGGTCGTCGAATCGGTCGACGATATCCGGCGGCTCATGGAGAACACGCAGCCAAGCGTCGGGCTTTTGCTCGACACCGGTCACCTGACCTATGGCGGCGGTGATCCGGTGGCGGCGATCAATACGTTCAGTGAACGGATCAATCACGTGCATTGCAAGGACATCAGGGGCTATGCGCTCGAGGCCTGCCGGCGGCGCGACGCCAGCTTCTCGGAGGCGATCCTGTCCGGCATCTTCACCGCGCCGGGGGATGGCATCGTCGACTATATGGCGGTATTCCACGCGCTTCGAGGCGCAAAATATGAAGGCTGGGTGATTCAGGAGGCCGAGCAGGACCCGCGGTTCTTCAATCCGGCGATCTATGCCGAGCTCGGTCATGCCTGTCTCAAGCGGACCGCCGAGGCGGCCGGCTTCACGATCGCCGCGTAAGCCATGGCGGGGCGTCCTGTCCGCATCGGGTTGATCGGCGCCGGCGCGATTGCGCGCTGTCACGTCCATGGCTACCGCGTCCACGACACCACCTTCCCGGGGAGCGGCGGCTCGCCGGTGCTGGAGGCGGTGGCGGAAGCAACGCCCGAGCTGGCGGCGCAGGCGGCGGCCCGGTTCGGCTTTCGTCATGCGGCGGCGGGCTGGCAGGCGGTCGTCGAGAGCCCCGACATCGATGTGATCGATATCTGCGTGCCGAGCCTTCTGCATCGCGAGATCGCGCTCAAGGCGATCGCCCATGGCAAGGCAGTCTATTGCGAGAAGCCGGTCGGCCTGTCAGGCAGCGAAGCCAGCGAGGTCGCAACGGCGGCGCGGCACGCGGGCGTCGCCAGCATTACCGGCTACACCTATCTGCGCAACCCGCTGATCGGCCTCGCCCGCCGGCTGATCGCGGAAGGGACGATCGGCGACATCGTGCTGTTTCGCGGCACCCACAATGAGGACTATCTTTCCGACCCTGCAACACCTTTCAGCTGGCGGTGCGATCGCGCCATGGCCGGCATGGCCGGAGCGCTTGGCGATCTCGGCAGCCATATTGTCAGCGTCGCCCTGCATCTCGTCGGGGACATTGCCGCGGTCTCGGCCGACACCAGGATCGTGATCGGCGAACGGGTCGCGGCAAAGCACAGCGCGACCCGCCGGCAGGTCAGCAATGACGACCAGGCGCTGGCGCTCTTGCGCTTTGCCAATGGGGTCCAAGGCTATGTCGAGGCGAGCCGGATCGCGACGGGGAGCAAGATGGCGATCAATTACGAGATCGTCGGCACCAGGGGGGCGCTGCGCTTCGAGGGCGAGCGCGGCGGCGAGCTCAATCTTCATGTCGCGGGGGCGGCGCCCGAGCGCGCCGGGTTCACTCGCATCCTCACCCATCCGGCACATGAATTCTACGGCGAGATCAGCCCGGGCGCCGGTCATGGCCTGAGCTTCAACGATCACAAGGCAATCGAGGTGCATGAGCTGATGGAGCTGGTGACCAAGGGCCGGCCGCCGCTCACCACGCTCGACGCGGGCGCGCGGGTCGGCGCGGTGCTCGATGCGGTGATCGCGTCGGCGGCGACCGGTCGCTGGACCGAGGTCGCTGGCATCACTTGACGGCGCCGAGCGTCAAACCGCGGACCAGATGCCGCTGCACCAGCAGCGCGAAGATCACGATCGGCAGCGCGCCGATGACCCCTGCCGCCGCCATCGAGGCCCAATCGGTGTCGATGCGGCCGATCAGCGTGGCGGTGCCACGCGGCATGGTCATGGCACGTGGCGTCGCGGTCAGAACGAGGGCGAACAGGAACTCGTTGAAGGTGACGATGACGGCGAAGATGGCGGTGGCGGCAAGGCCGGGGGCGGCGAGCGGCAGGGTGATGCGGCGAAAGGCGGTGAAGCGCGAGTCGCCATCGACCATGGCGGCTTCCTCGAGATCGGTCGGAATCTCGCGGAAAAAGCTCTCCATCATCCAGACGCAGAAGGTGATGTTGAGCGCCGTATAGATGATGATCAGCCCGAGCCAGGTGTCGAGCAATCTGAGCTGGAGCATCAGGAGATAGACCGGGATCAGGATCACCACCGGCGGCACGATGCGCA
>JBKOZY010000101.1:0-2655 GCA_046726135.1 Pseudomonadota bacterium
GTCCTTGGGTATGATCAGGCCGAGAAAGCCGTCGCGCTTCAGCTGGTCCCAGATTGGCTGCGGGATGTCGCGCTCCTCGAAGGTGATGCGCCAGTCGTCGATCTGCCGGCACAGCTCCTCCACCGGGCCCTCGAGGAACGCTCGCTCCTCGAGCGACAGGCGGTGCTCCGGCATACCGAGCAGCCGCTCGAACTGCGGATCGCCGCGCATCAGCTCGGCATCCCACCACACCGTGCCGGCGGCCAGCGCCTCGCGCTCGGTCTCCGACATCGCCGGCAGAATGCGCCGGATCCATGACAGGAGCGGTGCGCTCAACCAGCGTTGACGGAAAGTCAGTTCCGGCATGGGTCCCCCTCCCTGAAGCACAACTGTGAAAAAGTTGACGCCACCCTACCGAAGGCGTCAGGCTCGGCGTATTGCTCCTGGCGGCGCCCACTGTGCCACGATGCGGAGGGGGGTGCCAGTGAGTAGTGAGACAGTGAGTAGTCAGGTCGTGAGCAGTAAATAGTTCGGGTCGTGCGCTGCCCATTTACCACTCACTATCTCACGACTCACCTCCGGGAGAGCTGCGCCCTGGCCTCGCTCAACTCCGCCGTGGTGCGGCCCAGCCGGTCCGCCAGCACCCGCATGATCTCGATTGCCATGTCGGGGAACTCGGCGAGCATCCGCAGGAACTGGTCCTTGCTGATCCGCAGCGTCTCGAGCCGGTCCTGCGCCCGGACCGTGGCGGTGCGCGGCACGTCGCACAGAATGGCGATCTCGCCGACGATGGCGTTCTTCTCGAGATCGGCCACCTTGATCTGCGAGCCGGCGCGGTTGACCAGCACCTCGGCGCTGCCATTGAGCACCACATAGGCGGCATCGCCGGGATCGCCCTGCTCGAACAGGGTCTGACCCGCTTCGAAGCTCATCCGGTCGGAGGTGAAGGCCAGCAGTTTCAGCTTCGAGGGTTCGACGCCGGCAAACAGCGGGACCCGCCGCAAGAGTTCCACTTCGTCCTTGAGAATCATCTGTTCATTCTCCAACCGTCCAGGCGATCAAGCGACCAGGCGGGCATAGGTGCCGTTCCGCTCCGCCAGCTCGCCTGGATGACCGTCCTCCACCAGGCGTCCCTGATCGAACACCGTCACCCGCTCGAAGAACCGGGCGAGTGTCGGGTTCCCGACCACCCAGATCACCGCTGTCGGATGCGGATTGCTCGCCAGCTCCTTCAGCACCCGCTCGATGATCTCCTCCTGGGCCCGGAGATCGAGCGCCGCCAGCGGTCGGTTGAAAATGGCATAGTCCGGCCGCTTGACCAGGACTCGGGCCACCGCCAGCTTCTGCCGCTGCACCGCGGTCAGCCGCTTGCCGCCGCTGCCGATATTATATTCGAGGCCGATGTCGAAAATGCTATCGACCAGATTCATCTCGGCGATCAGCTCGCGCACGATCTTCAACACTCGCTCGGTGCCGCCGGCGACGCCATAGGCGATGCGGCCGAGCAGGAGATTGTCCTGGATGCTTGCCGAGCCGTTATAGCGGTCGTCGTCATAGAACTCGATCGCGCCCTCGAGCGCCGGCGGCAGCGTATCGCGGAAGCGACGGCGAGCCTCGACGATCTTGGCCATCACTTCGTCGTTCAGCAGGCCGAGGCGGTGGCGCGGCTCGATATAGGCGAAGGTCAGCCGGATGATCATGTTGCGGTCCGCCTCCGAGGCGTTGGCAAAGGACACCCCCTGCAGCCGCTGCAGCGCCTGCTGATAGTCCGGGATCTGATCGGCGGTCATGAAGCTCAGCTGCTCGAAGAACGGATGCCCCGGCGGCAGGTCCTCGAACAGCTCGAGCGTCGTCGAGGCGATCTGACGGCCGATTTCGAACAGCTGCTGGTCGAGCCCGGTCTCCCGCAGCACCCCCTTCATATGAGCATTGCTCGCCAGATTGGCCTCGCTGAAGGTCGGACCGACCGGCGTGCCGAACAGCAGATTCTCGGCAACCGTCGCCTGGCGGCTATAGGCATCGGCAGAGAACGGCTCGACCAGATGGGCAAGGTCGGGCGCGTTCAGCCGCTGCCTGAGCTCGTGGCGCGCCTCGACGACGCGCTCGGCAAGTTCCGGATTGTCCTCCGGCCGTACGGTGCCGCGCAGGCCGAGGTCGAAAATGTCGTCCGCCAGGCCGCACACTTTCAGCACCCGCTTGATGACGGTAAGAATGCTGTCCGGACCGTCGGCCCCGGCGGCTTCGTAATCGATCCAGTCGGCATAGATGTCGAGATGGCTGTTGCCGGCACGCTTCGCCTCATGGGCGAAGCGCTCCAAATCGCGGCCAGGCTTGGCATCGGGTGGTGCCGGGCGCAGCGGCGCGTGCTTGAGGACATAGAGCAGGCTGTCGCGCACCGTCCCCTGCGGCAGGAAGGTGTCGGACGAGCCGAACGCGAAACGCCGCCCGGTGACCGCCTCGGGCAGCTCGAAAATATCATCCTTGCCGACCGACGCCTTGCCGATGCTCGGCAGCTGCAACCGGGCCAGCACCTCGGCCATCGTCTCGGCACCCGAATTGACGCTGCCGACCAGCGCGATCCGCTCGCCGGGATTGATGGTGATCGTGGTGCTCTCGAGAAGACGGGCCCCGGTATCGTCGGCGACCGTCAGATTGTTGACCGACAGCGGCTCGGTG
>JBKOZY010000102.1:0-6134 GCA_046726135.1 Pseudomonadota bacterium
GTCATGGGCTGGAATGCGCTCTACGACCGGACCAATCACCGGCCGTACATCACCTGCTCGCGCAATTGGGATCTCAACAAGTTTGGCGGCTTCGGCTTCTGGCTCAATGACACCGTCGTCAACGCCTTTCTCGTGGCCCTGTTCGATCTCGATCAGGCCCGCGAGAACCTGTCCCTGGTCTTCGCCGGCGCGACGCCCGAGGGCAATCTGCCTTGCATCCTCACCGGCAATGATCAATGGGTCGACCGCACCCAATGCCCGATCGCCTCGCTGGTCCTGTGGCAGCTCTGGCTGCGCTCAGGCGAGCACAGCCTGCTGCGCGCCGCCTGGCCGCTCCTGTCGCGCAACAATGACTGGCTCTTTGCCACCCGCGACGGCAATCGCAACGGCATCCTCGAATTCGGCTCGAGCCCTCTTGGCATGGGTCTCTATCGCGGCACCAAGCTCGCCGCCAAGGATGAGTCCTTCATGGACAATTCGCCGATCCATGACGAGGCCCGCTTCGTCACGGAGACCGCGACGCTCGACTGCGAGGATGTCGGGCTCAACTGCCTGGCCTGCCTCGACAGCGAAATGCTGGGGCGGATTGCCGATGTACTCGGTCTCGACGAGGCGCGGAAATATCGGGAGCGAGCCACGACGCTTCGGAGCACCATCGCCAGCCATTTCTGGGACGACCGGCGCAGCATCTTCGCCAACCGCCTATGGTCGGGAGCGTTCGTCAGGAGCCTCGCGCCGACCAGCTTCTATCCGCTGCTCTGCGGTGCCGCCAATGACGAGCAGCGCCGCCATTTGCTGGTCCATCTCGAGGACGAGCAGGCCTTTGGCGGCCGGTTCGGCCTGCCTTCGGTCGCGCGCTCCGATCCGGCTTTCGGCGACAACACCTACTGGCGCGGACGGATCTGGCCGATCCTCAACTGGCTGGTCTGGCTTGGGCTGCATCGGTCGGGCGAGCACGATGCGGCGGCGCGGCTGGCGGAGAAGGGACGTGCACTGTTCTTCGCCTCCTTCCGCGACCGGCGGCTCTGCCCTGAGAACTACCACGCCACGAGCGGCGAGGGGCTCGACCAGCCCGACACCGATCCGTTCTATTCCTGGAGCGCGCTTCTCCCCTATATGGACCTGGCGGAGCTCATGGACATCTCGCCCTTCGACGGTTGGACCCTGACCAACCGACCCGAAGATGAGGGAGCGCTCGCACCGGTGCTGACGCCGTCGGGACCGGTCGCGATTGAGCGGCACAACGGCGTCCTGACCCTGTTGCGGCATGGCGCGCCCTTCTTCACGACCGATGTGATGGGCCGCATCACCCATCTGGTGCTGACCGAGGAGCGGGTCGCATGCGCATTGCCGGCGAAGCTCGCCGCCGGCGCCAGGCTGCGGGTGCGAAGCAGCCGGACAGTTCTGCTGTGCCAGCAGGCGAGCCTGACGCTCACGCCACAGGTCGCGCATGGCTGGATCGAGATCACCTTGCAGGCAACCGGCGAACATCCCGAACCCTTCCGCCTTCTCCTCGGTTGAGTTAAGGAAGCGCGCTGTCGTCGATCTCCTCATTGAGGATCGCGGTGCTGGCTGCCCCTAGGATCGACACCACCGCCATCAGGGCCAGCACAATGGGGACTCCCCAATCGGCCTTGATGATCGGCAGCAGGAAGACGCTGAGCGTCGCGCCGAGCTTGGCGACCGCTGCCGCCAGGCCATTGGCGCTCGCCCTGAGCGTGGTGGGAAAGAGCGCCGACGCCATGGCGAAGGTCGTCGAGTTCGGGCCCGCATTCATCGCCAGGTTGAACAGCACGAAACCCGCGAAGATCCACGCCGTCTTCGTCGAGCTGTCCCCCGGCATCTGCACGGCCATGAAGAGGATGCCCATAGCCGCCGCCATCAGCAGAAAGCCGACGACCTGCATCCTGACCCGCCCGAAGCGGGGCACCACCCAAAGGCCGATCACGAAGCCGATCAGCAGGAACAGGTCGATCGAGCCCGAGCCCTTGATGTCCACCGATTCGGCGGCGATCGTACCGGAGGCAGTCTTGCCGAAATGAATGGCCGCCAGAATGACCGGCGTGAACAGGCCGACGCCATAGGTCGCGATATCCATGAGGAACCATGGCAGGGCGGAGAGCGCCGTGCGCTTGCGATAGGGGCGGGAGAACAGGACGCCATAGCCCGGCGCTTCGCCCTTCGTCGGCATCGAAGCCGCTGCTGCGCGGCTGGCACCCTGCGTTGCCGCGACGACCCGGGCCAGCGCCGCCGTCGCCTCTGCCATCCGGCCGACGCTGGCGAGCCATCGCGCGCTCTCCGGAAGGCCAAATCGCATGAGCAGGAACAGCGCTGCTGCCGCCGCCTCGCCGAACAAGAACCACCGCCACAGCGCTTGCGAATTGCTGATCGAGACCAGGACCAGGCACAGCGCCGCCGCCACGGTGAAGCCGACCGACTGGAACGCGATGGTCGCAACCATCATCCGGCTGCGGATCTGCCGCGGCATCCATTCCGCCACATAGGAGGCGCTGACCGGGAAATCGATGCCGACCCCGATCCCCACCAGCAGCTGCCCGGCAATCAGCGTGGTCGCGTCGTTGGCGAGAGCGCTCACCACTGCGCCGGTGACGATGATCAGCATGTCGAGCAGCATCATCGGCCGGCGTCCGAGCCGGTCCGCCACCGGTCCGCCGATCGCCGCGCCGGCCACCGCGCCGAACACCAGCGCTGCCGCCAATAGGCCCTGCACATGCGGCTCGATGGCAAAGCGCGCGATGATCAGCGGCATCGCCACCCCGAGCGTGAACACCGCCATCCCGTCGATCAATGTGCCGCCGGTCGCGAGCAACCACAGCCAATAGTCGATGCGCCGGACCGGGGCGCCGTCGATGATTGTGGCAATGCTCACCTGTTGCGCGGTCGCTTGCTCGGCCATCAGAGCCGGTCGGAAACCATGGCGATATAGCGCCGTCTGAGTGCCGAGGAATCATCGACGACGCCATAGATCACCCGCTTGACGACATCGATGATGATGAGCCAGGCCACCAGATAGACGATGAGCCAGCCCACCGCCTGCCAGGAGATCGGGGTGACGAACCAGCCATTCACCGCCATCAGCACCGCCAGGAGCTCGGTGGCGAGAAGCGCCGTGAGCAGCGGCACGCTGGGCCATGGGCGCTCGAAGAACCATTTGCGGGTGCGCGTGTTGTAGAGCAGCATATGGCCGCCGACCGCCAGCTGCAGGAACATCAGCGTCCTGAGCTCGTCCGGCGTCGTCAATCCGAAGCGTGCCTGGAGCACCGGGTCGGCAATCACCTTCATCCCGATCAGCAGGAGCCCGAAGGTCTCGGCCGCGACGAACACCGCAATCGCGCTGGCGATGACCAGGAGCCGCGTTATCCGCCAGCGGATCGGCTGGCGCGCCACCTCGGTATTGTCATAGGCGATGGCCATGATCGGCGCATCGTCGAGCAGCGCCAGAATGACGATCATCACCGCCGTCAGCGGCTTGAAGCCGAACACGATCGTCGACATCACCACCAGCACCATGATGTTGATGGTGAGCGCGATGCGATAGAGCGTGTAGCTGGTGATGCGGGCGAAGATCCGTCGCGCCTCGTCGATGGCATTGGCGATCACCGTAAGCCCCGGTGTGGTCAGGATGAGCGCCGCGGCGCTCCGCGCCGCATCGGTTGCGCCGCTCACCGCCGTGCCGCAATCCGCCTGTTTGAGCGCCGGTGCGTCATTGACGCCGTCGCCGGTCATGGCCACCAGATGACCGCGCGACTGCAGCGCCTTGACGATCGCATATTTGTGCTCGGGATAGACCCGCGCAAAGCCGTCCGCCATGTCGATCTTCTCCGCCATCGCCGCGGAGATCGCATCCGGGTTGAAATTCGTCGGGAAGAAGTCGCCGGCGGTGATGATATTGTCGCCCATCCCGAGCTGCCGCGCCATCTCCCGCGCCACCGCCGTATCGTCGCCGGTGACCATCTTGACGCGAATACCCTTGCTCTCGACATCGGCGATCGTCGCCTTGGAATCGTCGCGCGGCGGATCGGACATCGGCAGGATCGCCAGCAGCGACCAATTGTCGGTTCCTGGCGCTGTCCGCGCCACCGCCAGCGTGCGATAGCCGCGCGAGCCGAGATCGACCACGGTCGAACGCGCCTTGGCCATCGCTGCCGGATCGAGCTTGCACAGCTCGAAGATCACTTCCGGCATGCCCTTGGAGACCTTGAAGGACGGCGTTGCACCCTGCTGGACCGTCGCTTCGGTGCGCTTGTGCACCGGGTCGAACGGCACGAAGGCGAGCTGACGGTAGGGCTGGAGCTCGGCTCGGTCATTCACCGCCCGCATCACCGCCACATCGAGCGCATCGGGGCTCGCCTCCGCGGTGGCGAGCGCTGCCGCAACGATCGCTTCATCGGCGGATTTGGCGGCGAACAGCACCGGCGGATCGAGGGTGAGCTCGTTCTTTGTGAGCGTGCCGGTCTTGTCCGAGCACAGGACATCGACGCCGGCCATCTCCTCGATCGCCGACAGCTTCGAGACGATCGCCTTCTGCTTGGCGAGAGCAAGCGCTCCGAGCGCCATGGTGATCGAGAACACCGCCGGCATCGCCACCGGGATCGATGCGACGAGCAGGATCAGTACGAACTGCAGGATGGAGAGCGCGTCCTGCCACTGCCAATGCGCCGGCGCAACGATGTCGCGATAGACATCGAACCCCACCATGATCAGCGCCAGCGCGATCGCGATCACCACCAGGAAGTCGCCGATCTCGAACACCGCCCGTTGGCCATGGCTGACGGCTCCGGCCGACGCGACGAGCTTGGCGGTGCGCCCGAACAGCGTGTTGCCGCCGGTTGCGATGACCTCGCCGGTCATGTCGCCGTCCTTGATGATGCTGCCGGAATAGGCCGTGTCGCCGATCTTCTTGGCGACCGGCAGTGACTCGCCGGTCAATGCCGATTGATCGATCGAGGCCGAGGTGCCCCCGATGAGCTTGAGGTCTGCGGGCACGATCTGGCCGATAAGGAGCCGCACGATGTCGCCCGGCACCAGCAGCTCCGCCTTGACGGTCTGCCATTTGCCGTCCCTGAGCACCTCGGCCTCGGGCGCCAACCCCTTCTTCAGCGCCGCCAGCGCATTGGCCGCCTTGTGGTCCTGCCAGAAGCCGATGATCGCGTTGAAGAACAGCAGTGCGGTGATGATGGCGAAGTCCGACCACCGTCCGAGCAGGGCGGAGATCACCGCCGCTGCCTCGATCATATAGGCGATCGAGCCGGTGAAGTAGCGAAGCAGCTTCTTGAGCTGGCTGTCCTCTTTCTCGACGATGCCGTTGATGCCGTATTTGGCAAGCCGCGCCTGCGCCTCCGCCGACGTCAGGCCGGCGGCCTGACTGGTGGCAGGCTGCACGACCGCTTCCGGCGCGTTCATCGGTCGGAGCCGGCTTCGGCGGCCTTCATCTCCCCGGGAACGAGATCCTTCCTGTCATCCTTTCTCTGCTCCTTCCCGGCAGAATGGTATTTGAGCCGGATGGCATCGAGATCGACGCTCGGCGCCGGGACCTTGAGGTTCATCTCCTCGAGCGTGTCGGCCAGGACCTTCGAAATGACGAGATTGCGGAACCACTTCCGGTCGGAAGGGACGATGAACCACGGCGCCTCCTTGGTGCTGGTGAGCCGCAATGCGTCCTGGAACGCCTCGGTGTAGTCCTCCCACAGCTCGCGCTCGGTATAGTCGCTGTCGCTGATTTTCCAGTTGCGGTCGGGGTCGTTGAGCCGGTCGCCGAAGCGCTTCAGCTGCTCTTCCGGGCTGATATGCAGGAAGAACTTCACCACCTTCACGCCATTCTCGCCCATCAGCTCCTCGAACTCGCGGATGCGGGCATAGCGCTTGCTCCAGACCGACTTGGGCACGAGCTTGTGCACCCTGACGACCAGCACATCCTCGTAATGCGAGCGGTTGAAGATGGTGATCTGGCCCTTGGCCGGCTCATGCGGGTGAACCCGCCACAGAAAGTCATGCGCCAGCTCGATCGGCGTCGGCTCCTTGAAGTCCGCCACCTTCACGCCTTGCGGATTGGTGCCGCTGATCACATGCCGGATCGTGCCATCCTTCCCCGCCGCATCGAGCCCCTGCAGCAC
>JBKOZY010000103.1:0-5633 GCA_046726135.1 Pseudomonadota bacterium
GCGATCTGCTCCCAGCCGGCCCCGGTCGGGGTGCCGCCGTCATTGAAGAGCTCATTGTCTCCCGCCCTGGCGAAGCCAATGAACGGGATCGACTCAGCCGGCCGCTCCGCTTTGCCGTTCACCAGCAGCACGAAATCATGAAACGGCGTGCGCGTCGCATCGAGGATGCGCGACAGGCTCTCGGTCGTCGGCCATCTCATGTGGCCGGCCGAGGACAGCCGTTTCGATTTGTTGAAGGTGGTGGCGTCCAGGCCCGCGCGCTTGGCCAGCCCCGATGTCGATAATCCGTTTCTCGCAGCAAGTGCATCGATGGCATCCCACATCTGTTTGTGCGAGAACATGCGGGCCTCGACTAGGACATTCTGTCATAAGCGCTGTTGAATTAGGAAAATTGTACCATGGTTGGTACCTGCGCGCAAGCAGAGCGCGAGCCTCGACGCGGTCAAATTGACCTGACAAAGCGCGTTTCATGACCCTCTTCCAAGTTGCCCGGCCGCTGCTCGGCATGGTCGATGCCGAGACCGCTCATCGGCTCACCCTCGCTGCGCTCCGCCTCGGCGTGGTGCCGCCGGGTGACATCGTCGACAGCCCGGCTCTGGCGGTGAATCTCCTCGGCTTGTCCTTCCCCAATCCGCTCGGCCTTGCCGCCGGCTTCGACAAAAATGCCGAGGTCATCGATCCCATGCTGAGGCTGGGCTTCGGCTTTGTCGAAGTCGGATCGCTGACGCCGGAGCCGCAGGCCGGCAACCCGCGCCCGCGTCTGTTTCGCCTGCCCGAGGATCAGGGGATCATCAACCGCCTCGGCTTCAACAATGGGGGCCATGACGCTGCCGTGGCGCGCCTCGAGCGGCGTCGCGGCCGCCCCGGCATTGTCGGCGTCAATATCGGCGCCAACCGCACGACGACCGACCGCATCGGCGACTATCTCCGCGGCATCGCCCGCTTCAATCGGCTCGCCGATTACATCACCCTCAACGTCTCCTCCCCCAACACGCCAGGGCTGCGCCGGCTGCAGGACGGCCGCGAGCTCGAGGTGCTGCTGGCGCGCCTCAAGGCGGAGCGCGAGCGCACCGGCGACAAGGACGGCCGCATGGCGCCGCTCCTGCTCAAGATCGCTCCCGATCTCGACGAGGCGAGCCTCGCCGACATCGCCGAGGTGGCGATTGGCAGCGCGGCGCTTGACGGCTTGATCATCTCCAACACGACCCTGTCGCGAGAAAGCCTCAAATCGCGTCAAGCCAATGAGGTGGGCGGTCTGTCGGGGCGGCCGCTCTTCGAGCGCTCGACCAGGATCCTTGCCCGCATGCACCGGCTGACCGACGGCAGGCTGCCGCTCATCGGGGTCGGCGGCATTGCCTCGCCGGCCGACGCCTGGAGCAAGATCACCGCCGGCGCAAGCCTGCTGCAGCTCTATTCGGCGCTGGTCTATCAGGGTCCGGAGCTCGTCCGTGCCATCAATCTCGGCCTCGTCCAACGGCTCGACCAGCGCCGCCTGCCACATCTTGCCGCAGCGGTCGGCACCGCCGTCGGCGACTGGCTCTAGGGAACGGACGCCGCTCCCGCGAATTCGGCTAAGATGCATGATACCGAACTGGCACTGGAAGAAGCCGGGCTGCACCGGGTTGACCCTGCGGAAATGCCGATCCGTCGTGTCAAGGCGGGGCTCGGGTTCACCTATGTCAATCCGGATGGCCGCACCGTCACCCACCGTGCCACCAGAAGGCGGATCACCGACCTTGTCATTCCGCCGGCCTGGAGCGAGGTGCGGATTGCCGCCGATCCGCAGGCCCACCTTCAGGCGGTCGGCCGCGACGAGGCGGGCCGTCTGCAATACATTTACCACGAGGCCTGGGAGGATGTGCGCGCCCAGGCCAAGGCGCTTCGCCTCAAGCGGCTGGGGATCGTTCTGCCGGATCTCCGCCTGCGCGTCGCCACCGCCATCGAGGCCCCCGAGCTGACCCGCGAGGCGGTAATTGCCACCGCCGTTCGCCTGATCGACATCGCCGTGCTGCGGGTCGGCCATGAGATGTATGCCGGCGAGGAAAGCGGTCGCGGTGCCGCGACCTTGCTCAAGCGCCATGTCCGGTTCAACGATTCGACCATCCGCCTGTCGTTCCGCGGCAAGGGCGGCAAGCGCATCGACAGGGAGCTCGACGATCCCTTGCTCCTGACCGCCATCGAGCGGCTGCGACGCGTGCGCGGCCGGCGGCTGTTTCTCGATCCGACCGGCCCTGTCAGACCCTTGACCGCCAATGACATCAACGCCTGGCTCGGCGACGTGACCGGCGAGCCGGTCACCGCCAAGGACTTCCGCACCTTCCACGCTTCCGCCTTGGCGCTCGAGACCTTTGCCAGGAGCGGTGCCCCGCAATCGCGGACCGAAGCCAAGCGAACGGCCACGGCGGTGGCCCGCACCGTTGCCCTGGTCCTCGCCAACACCCCGACGGTCGCTCGCAACAGCTATATCCACCCCGCCGTCGTGACCGCCTATGAGGCGGGGAGCCTGCCGGAGGACCTTCTCCATCCGGCGCGCCGGCGCGGCCTCTCCATCGCCGAGACCGCTCTGATGCGCTTTCTCGAGCAGACGCTCGACGGGTAGATTGCCACCATGATCAACTTATGGTTGATCACTGTGGATGTCGCCCGTCCTCGACTCGGCTTGTTTCGGACTCGCCCGCAGCCGCCCGCATTTCTCGGCGGCGCGACGGCTGACCACCGCCCAGGCAGTCATTTTCGGAGCGGCCGCAATCGTCATCATCATCGCTGCGACCCTCTGGCCCCCGATCATTGCGGCGCTCGCCTCGCCGGCCTTCCTTGCCCTCGCCACTTTGCGCTGGGCCTGCCTCTTCCGCTGGCCGCCCCCAGCATCGCGCCGCCCCCGCCGGCTCTCTGACGCCGAGCTGCCGGTCTACACGGTCCTGGCGCCGCTCCATCGCGAGGCCAACATCCTGGAGCAGCTGGTGAGCAGTCTGGCGGCGCTGCACTATCCCAGGCACAAGCTCGACATCAAGCTCGTGGTCGAGGCCGACGACCATGAGACCCGCCACGCCCTGGCGACCCTCGGCCTGCCACCCCAATTCGCCATTGTCGTCGTGCCGCCGGCCCTGCCGCTGACCAAGCCCAAGGCCCTGAACTACGCGCTCGCCTTTGCCCGCGGCAGCCTGCTCACCGTGTTCGACGCCGAGGACATTCCGGAGCCCGGCCAGCTCCGCCTTGCCGCCGAGACCTTTGCCGCGAGCCCCGCCGATATCGTCTGTCTCCAGGCGCGGCTCGCCTTTTACAATGTCCAGGAGAATTGGCTGACCCGCCAGTTTGCCATCGAATATGCCGTGCTGTTCGATCTCCAGCTGCCGATGCTGGCGGCACTCGATTGCGCCTTTCCGTTAGGCGGAACCTCCAACCATTTTCGCACCGCGGCGCTCCACCAAGTGGGTCGCTGGGACCCCTATAACGTCACCGAGGATGCCGATCTCGGCTTCCGGCTGGCACGGCATGGCTATCGCTGCCGGGTGATCGCCGCCTCGACCCATGAGGAGGCCAATGTCGCGCTCGGCAATTGGCTGAACCAGCGCGCCCGCTGGCTCAAGGGCTTCATTCAGACCTGGCTCGTTCATATGCGAGACCCGTTGCGGCTCGCCCGCGAGCTCGGGCTGCGGAGCTTTCTCGCCTTCCAGGCAACAACCATCGGGGTCGTCGTCTCGGCCCTGCTTCATCCGCTGTTTCTGGCCTATCTCGCGGTCGAGATGGCGCATGGGACATTTCCCCCCGCCCGGCCCGAATTCCTCGACGCCTTCACCGCGGGCATCGGACTCGCCGTTCTCCTGCTCGGCTATGGCGCCGGCCTTGCTGCCGGGCTCAAGGGCATCAAAACCCGCAGTCTTGGCCGGTTGCACCGGTCGTTACTGTCCATGCCGCTCTATTGGTTGCTGATCTCCGCCGCCGCCTGGCTCGCCCTGTGGCAGTTCCTGCGCACGCCTTACCGCTGGAACAAGACCCGCCATGGCCTTTCGAGAATTGGCGATAGATGTGCGACAGGCCGCGACGAATCACACCAAGATGTGCGACAAACCCGACCGGCGCCTGATCGCCGCATCGATGGAGAGACGCTCATGGGCCGACCAAAACGGGCACCCCGCCCGCCCGAGCCTGCCAAGACCAAGGCAATACAGGGCACGAGCCGCCCCGCCGCCAAGGCGCCGCCCCCACCCGATTCGGCGGCCTTTCGCAAGGGTGACATCGTCGAGACGCCCTGGCAGCGCAACCGCTTCGTGGTGATCGCGGCGGACGGCCTCGATCTCACCGTCCACCGCCTTGCCGATGAGGCGAAGGAGCCGCTCCTCATCGATGCTCGCGATGTGACACGGGTGGATTGATTATAGGCAGTAGCCATTCGGCAGTGAGAGGTGCTCTTCCCTACTGCCTACTGCCCACTGCCTCTGACGATGCAGCGGAAGCTGACATGGCTGGTCGAGGTGTCGACCGGCTCGGGATGACGGGCTGCCGGTCGATAGCGCCGACAATAATTGGGCGCGCAGAGATGCGAGCCGCCCTTCAGCACCTTGCGCGGAATCCGGACATCGGGCTGCAGCGGATCATAGCTCGCCTCTTCCTTGCCGCCGCGCGGATTTTGTGGGACGCAGCAGGCCTTCACCGCGTCGCCCTCGTGTTTCTGCGAATACCAGTCGGTCGTCCATTCCCAAACATTGCCGATCATGTCGTTGAGGCCGTAGCCATTCGGCGGGAAGGCATCGACCGGTGATGTGCGCCGGTAGCCGTCATGCGTCAGATTCTCGTGTGGGAACGCGCCTTGCCAGGTGTTGGCCATGTGCCGGCCGCCCGGCGTGAACGCCTCGCCCCAGGCATATTCCGCACCGTCGAGCCCACCGCGCGCCGCGAACTCCCACTCTGCTTCGGTGGGCAGCGCCTTGCCTGCCCAATTGGCGTAAGCCTCGGCATCGCAATAGGCGACATGCACCACCGGATGATCGTCCAGCCCGCTGATCGAGCTCTTCGGTCCATAAGGGTGCCGCCAATCGGCGCCGAAGGTGAAGCGCCACCAGTTGGTGATGTTGCGCAGATCGACCGCCTTGCTTGGCGGGGTGAACACCAGCGAGCCCGCCCTGAGCATCTTTGGCAGCGCCCCGGGATAATCCTTCGGGTCGGGCGCCTTCTCGGCAAATGTCACATAGCCGGTCGCCGCCACGAATGCGCGGAATTCGCGATTGGTGACCGGCGTGCGGTCCATCCAGAAGCCGTCGACGCTGACCTGATGGACCGGCGCCTCCTCGGGATAGTGGCGGTCGGACCCCATGCGGAAGGTGCCGCCGGGGATCCAAACCATGGTGGCGGTGCGCGCCTTGTCGCTGTCGCGCTGAGGATCGAAGCTGGCCGAGCGTTGGGAGATCGCTACCTCCATGCCCCGACTGAGGCCCACCACCCCCGGTCGTCGAAACCGGCCGGACTATAGCACCCGCACCGCATGATCAGAAGAAGCTTTGAGCGGCGAAATGCCGACATGCTCTAGACTGAATATTGCAGCGGGCATAGGAGAACCAGCACCGTGACAGGGAGGCAGCGATGAGCCCGCGGGTAGAATGCGTTCTCGACATCAAGGCCAAGCTCGGCGAATGCCC
>JBKOZY010000104.1:0-3901 GCA_046726135.1 Pseudomonadota bacterium
GCATGGCGGCACCGCCGTCCTGTCGGAGACGCCGGAGATCTATGGGGCGGAGCATCTGCTGATCAGCCGGGCGGTCTCGCCGGAGGTCGGCCGCAAGCTCGCTTCACGCATTGCGTGGTGGGAGGATTATACCCGGCGCAACGGTGGCGAGATGAACAACAATCCCTCGCCGGGGAACAAGGCCGGCGGATTGACGACGATCCTGGAGAAATCGCTCGGGGCGGTGGCAAAGGGCGGCACGAGCCCACTCACCGCGGTCTATGAATATGCCGAGCCGATCCGCGCCAAGGGGCTCGTGTTCATGGACACGCCGGGCTTCGACCCGGTATCAGCGACCGGCCAGGTGGCGGGCGGCGCCAACATATTGTGCTTCACCACCGGGCGTGGCTCGGCCTATGGCTGCAAGCCGACGCCGTCGATCAAGCTCGCCACCAACAGCCAGATCTACGAGCGGATGATCGATGACATGGACATCAATTGCGGCGACGTCCTGGATGGCGTGTCGATCGCCGACAAAGGCCGCGAGATCTTCGAACGGGTATTGCGCATCGCGTCCGGCGAGCGAAGCCGATCCGAGCTTCTGGGCTATGGCGACAACGAGTTCGTTCCCTGGCAGATCGGCGCGGTGATGTAGCGGTCAGGGAAAGCCTGCCCCGGTCGTCGCGACATAGACGGCATAGAGCGACCGCGTGGCGGTGATGAACAGCCGGTTGCGCCGCGGGCCGCCAAAGGTGAGGTTGGCGACCGTCTCGGGAATGCGCACCTTGCCGAGCAGCGTTCCATCCGGTGCATAGCAATGAACGCCATCGCCGGCGCTTGCCCAGATGTTGCCCTCGACGTCGACCCTGATTCCGTCGGGGACGCCCGGATCGACCTCGGCGAGCACTCTGCCATTAGCGACCTCGCCGGCCGCCGTGACGTCGAAGACGCGGATGTGATGCGGGCCGTAAGGATCGTGGCTGCGGCCTGAATCGGCGACATAGAGGCGCTGCTCGTCGGGGGAGAAAGCAAGCCCGTTGGGTCTTGTAAAGTCGCGGATGACGGCGCGGAGATCGCTGCCATCGGGATTGCAGCGATAGACGAAGCAGCCCTCCTGCTCCTGCTTCGCCCTGTTGCCCTCATAGTCCGACAGAATCCCGTAGACCGGGTCGGTGAACCAGACGGTTCCGTCAGACTTGACCACGACATCATTGGGCGAGTTGAGCCGGTTTCCGGCATGCGAATCGGCGATCACGGTGATCGAGCCGTCATATTCGGTGCGGGTGACGCGGCGCGTGCCATGCTCGCAGGAGATCAGGCGGCCCTGGCGGTCACGCGTGTTGCCATTGGCGTAATTGGAATCGGCGCGGAACACCGACACGCCGAGATCCGGCACATAGCGCAGGAGGCGGCGGTTGGGGATGTCGCTCCAGACGAGGTGGCCGTGGTCGCTGAACCAGACCGGACCCTCCGCCCAGCGGCACTCGCCGAAGAGCCGGTCGACATCGGCAATCGGTATGGTCAGATCGTAGAAGCGGCGATCGACATAGTCATAGGAGTCGCCAACGAGTGCCATCGCTCAATGATTGTCCCTCGGTAGATTCTGGCGGGCCACGTCGCGGTATTTCACAGCGGGCTTCAGCACCATTCCCTTGTCGAACTGATCGACCAGGGAGCGCTGAATCTCCTGCCATGGCGTCTGGTTGGCGGGCACGTAGCTCAGGCCGCCATTGGCGAGCTTCTCGCGAAGCGCGGCACGGCGCTTCTCGAGTTCGGCGTCGGAGATCATGATGTTGGCCTCGCGGCGGTTGAGGTCGATGCGCACGCGGTCGCCGGTCTCGAGCAATGCCAGGCCGCCGCCAATCGCTGCCTCGGGCGCGGCGTTGAGGATCGACGGCGAGCCGGAGGTGCCGGATTGGCGGCCGTCGCCGATGCAGGGGAGGGCGCGGATGCCGCGCTTCAGCATCGCCTTGGGCGGATCCATGTTCACCACCTCGGCGCCGCCGGGATAGCCGATCGGTCCGACGCCGCGGATGAACAGCAGAGTGTTCTCATCGATCTCCAGGGAAGGATCGTCGATCCGGTCGTGATAATCCTCGCGGCCGTCGAACACCACGGCACGACCCTCCAGAACGTTGGGGTGATCGGGATGGGAAAGAAAGCGCTCGCGGAAATCCTCAGAGATGACGCTGGTCTTCATGATGGCGGAGTCGAAGAGATTTCCCCTGAGGTTGAGGAAGCCGGCGCGATCGACGATCGGCTCGCTCCACTGCCGGATCACCTCGCGATCGCCGCTGAAGCGCTCGGCGCAATTCTGCCTGATGGTGCGGCCGTTCACCGTCATCTGATCGGGATGGGGGAGGCGGCCGGCAGCGATCAGCTCGGCCATGACGGCGGGCACGCCACCGGCCCGGTGGAAGTCCTCGCCGAGGAACCGTCCCGCCGGCTGCATGTCGACCAGCAACGGAATGTCGTAGCCGAGCTTCTCCCAATCGGCATTGGTGAGCTCGATCCCGAGATGGCGGGCGACGGCATTGAGATGGATGGGAGCATTGGTCGAGCCGCCAATCGCCGAATTGACGACGATGGCATTCTCGAACGCACCACGGGTCAGGATGTCGGAGGGGCGCATCTCCTCCCTGACCATCTCGACGATTCGCTGGCCGGTGCGATAGGCAATGGCTCCGCGCTCCTTGTGGGGCGCGGGGATGGCGGCGCAACTCGGCAGCATCATGCCCAGCGCCTCGGTCAGCGAGTTCATGGTGGTCGCCGTGCCCATGGTGTTGCAGAAGCCCGGTGAGGGCGCGGACGACGCGACGAGCTCGACATATTCCTGCTGAGTGATGTTGCCGGCGGCGAGCTCCTTCTTGGCATGCCATTTGATGGTGCCGGAGCCGGTGCGCTGCCCCTTGTACCAGCCGTTCAGCATCGGGCCGACGGAGAGCGCGATCGCCGGTATGTTGACGGTCGCGGCGGCCATGAGCAGCGCGGGCGCGGTCTTGTCGCAGCCGGTGGTCAGAACGACGCCGTCGAGCGGATAGCCGAACAGCGTCTCGACAAGGCCGAGATAGGCAAGATTTCGATCGAGGGAAGCTGTCGGGCGTTTGCCGGTCTCCTGGATCGGGTGAACCGGGAACTCGAAAGCGATGCCGCCGGCCTCGCGGATGCCCTCGCGCACGCGCTGGGCAAGAACGAGATGATGCCGGTTGCAGGGGGCAAGATCCGAGCCGGTCTGGGCAATGCCGATCAGCGGACGGCCGGATTGCAGCTCCTCGCGCGTCAACCCCCAATTCATGTAGCGCTCAAGGTAGAGCGCCGTCATTTCGGGATCTTCCGGGTTGTCAAACCACAGTTGCGAGCGGAGCTTGACAGTTCCGCCGTGCTTATTCTTGTAAGTCATCGCCGCGCCTTTCGATGGACCGCCGCGGCGAGCTTAGCGGAATTTCAGCGGTAAAGCACAGGGGGCCGGTCAGGCGGGCGATCAACCGCGGGGTGGGCGGCGAGAACCGGACCTGAACAGCGCGTTCAGCTGGCGGTCACCAAAATCTGATTCTGCTGGCGCGCCGGCGTCGGCCAAGCGGTGTTTTCGGGGTGGCAGCCCTTCACAAAGGCGTCCGATGGCCGGTTTATTGTCGCCGTCGCAACTGTTCGACCTCGCGTCAATATCATAGGAGGTTCAATGATGCGTGCCCTTTATCTGGGTATGGCAGCGCTATGCTGCCTGGCACTCGGCGGCGGCGCACAAGCGGCTGAATCGACGGACATGACCAAGCACCAAGTCGAGATGCCGGCGGCCAATTGGCTTCTTGTCCAGACGGCAGCGTCGATGACATCGGACGGCAAGACGCTGACGCTGAAAGGCGTGGCTCCCCAGACCCTGATGTTCACCGATCGCCCGGAACGAGCCGTTGCGGATGCGACC
>JBKOZY010000105.1:0-3084 GCA_046726135.1 Pseudomonadota bacterium
TCACCCGCTCGGGGCTCACCCTCGACGATGTGCCGTTCATGCCCCAATTGCGGCCATCCTGAGCAATGTTCGACAAGATCCTGATTGCCAACCGTGGCGAGATCGCCTGTCGGATCATCAAGACGGCGCGGCGCATGGGCCTGCGCACCGTCGCCGTCTATTCCGATGCCGATGCCCGTGCCCTCCATGTCGACATGGCGGACGAGGCGGTCGCGATCGGCCCTCCGCCCTCCGCCCAGTCCTATCTGGTGATCGACAAGATCATCGACGCCTGCCGCACGACCGGCGCTCAGGCCGTCCATCCGGGCTATGGCTTCCTTGCCGAGCGCGCCGCCTTTCCCGAGGCGCTCGCCGCATCGGGCATCGTGTTCATCGGGCCGAACCCGGCGGCGATCGAGGCGATGGGCGACAAGATCGAATCGAAGCGCGCCGCCGCACGGGCCGGCGTGTCGACCGTCCCCGGCCATCTCGGCGTCATCGCCGATGAGGACGAGGCGGTGCGGATCGCCGGCGACATCGGCTATCCGGTGATGATCAAGGCCTCGGCGGGCGGCGGCGGCAAGGGCATGCGGATAGCCCATTCGGCGGCCGAGGTTCGCGACGGCTTTGCCCGCGCCCGCTCCGAGGCACTGTCGTCCTTCGGCGACGACCGGGTGTTCATCGAGAAATTCATCGTCGATCCGCGCCACATCGAGATCCAGGTGCTCGGCGACAGGCACGGCAATGTCATCCATCTCGGCGAGCGCGAATGTTCGATCCAGCGGCGTAACCAGAAGGTCATCGAGGAAGCGCCCTCGCCCTTGCTCGACGGAGCGACGCGCGCCCGGATGGGCGCCGAGGCGGTGGCGCTGGCCAAGGCGGTCAATTACGACTCCGCCGGCACCGTCGAGTTCGTCGCCGGCCAGGATCGCTCCTTCTTTTTCCTCGAGATGAACACCAGGCTCCAGGTCGAGCACCCGGTGACCGAGCTCGTCACCGGCATCGATCTGGTGGAGCAGATGATCAGGGTGGCGGCAGGCGAGCGCTTGAGCCTGGCACAGGACGATGTGCGGCTGGATGGCTGGGCGGTCGAGAGCCGAATCTATGCCGAGGATCCCTACCGCGACTTCCTGCCTTCGACCGGCCGGCTGACCCGCTACCGGCCACCGCCCGAGCAGACGCAGAACGGTATAACTGTTCGTAATGATACAGGCGTGTACGAAGGCGGAGAAATTTCGATCTATTATGATCCAATGATCGCCAAATTGTGCACCCATGCCCCCGACCGCCCGAGCGCCATCCGCGCCATGGGCGATGCGCTGGACGGGTTCTTCATCGAGGGCATCCGCCACAATGTGCCGTTCCTCGCCAGCATCATGGACAATGCGCGCTGGCGCTCCGGCGCGTTGTCGACCGGCTTCATCCGCGAGGAGTATCCTCAAGGCTTCGAGGCGATTATTCCCGATCGGTCGTTGCGCGACACTCTGGCTTCGGTGGCGGTGGTGCTCGATCACATCGAGAATCAGCGCAAGCGCCGGATCACCGGGCAGCTGAGCGGCCGCTCGGTGCGCTTCGCGACCTGCCGCGTCGTCGAGCTGGGGGAGGAACGGCTCCCGGTCGATATCGTCAGCGAGAGCGACAAGCTCATCCGCATCGTTCACCATGGCAAGGGCGGCCGCGAGCGCGCCGTCGAGACCGGCTGGTCGCCCGCCGATCCGATCTTCGAGGGGCGGATCGACGGCCAACCGGTGCGGGTGCAGGTGCGCCGCGTGCTCAATGGCTACCGGCTCGGCCATCGCGGCGCCGACATGGTTGCCAGGGTCTATACCGGCCGCGAGGCCGAGCTCGCGCGGTTGATGCCCGAGCGGGTCCTGTCGGATGCCTCGCGCAAGCTGCTTTGCCCGATGCCGGGGCTGATCGTGTCGATCGCCGTCGAGGTCGGCCAGGAGGTCAAGGCCGGCGAGCCGCTTGCCATCGTCGAGGCGATGAAGATGGAGAACATCTTGCGCGCCGAGCGCGACGGCAAGGTCAAGGCGGTCCATGTGCGCAAGGGCGACAGCCTGGCGGTCGATGCCGTCATCATGGAGTTCGAATGACCGGGCGGGATCTCTCGCGAAGCAGGCTTGGCCTGCCGTGCCGCCGGGCGGTTCTGGTGCTCGCGCTGCTGCTCGCCGCATGCCAGACCTCGACCGGTATCGATCTGCTGACCCGTCCGAGCGCGCGCGACAACGCGCCCAAGGCAGCCGCCACCGCCGAGCCCACCGTCACCGAGGAGCTGTTCCAGCCGACGGTCCACGCCATCCTGGCGATGAGCGGCGGCTTCGGCACCGCCAAATCCGCCGTCGTGGTCGAGACCGTCTGGCAAAGGAAAGGCAGCGAGGAGCGCTTTACCGCGGCGCTGATGCCCGACCGCGTCGAGGTGAAGACCCTGAAGCCCGGCCACTATGCCCTGGTCAAGGCGGTCGCCGGCGGCAATGACCTGCTGGCCGAGAAGGCCAAGGACGCCAGACCCCTCGCGGTCGAGCTGTCGCTCGATCCCGGCGATGTCGTCTATATCGGCAAGCTCCTGTTGCGCGAGGAGACCCGCAAGCGCAGGGTCAAGAAGAACGGCAAGACGTCGACGGAGGAGGTCAGGCGCATCGTCCTCGACGTCAGGGACGACATGGCATCGGCGAAGGCGGCGGTGAGCGAATCGCACCCGCTACAGGCGCCGGCGCTGAAGCGCCGCCTCGTCAAGCGAGCGATCTGATTCTCATGGCCGAGCTCGCCACCCGCACCGTTCACCTGCGCATCGAGGGCCGCGTCCAGGGCGTCGGCTTCCGCTATTGGGCGGCCGACCGGGCGCGCGAGCTCCAGCTTGTCGGCTGGGTGCGCAACCGTCGCGACGGGTCGGTCGAGGGGGTCTTCTCCGGCCCTCAGGCCGCGGTCGAGCGCATGATCGCGGTGTGCGGCGAGGGTCCGCCCGATGCCGCCGTCACCTCGGTCGAGATCGTGGGGGAGGGGACCGCGGTGTTCGATGATTTCACTATCGAGCCCACGGTCTAGGCAGTCGGCATTAGGTGGTAGGCAGTCGCCAGTCGGGGAGGGCCAAACTCACTGCCGACT
>JBKOZY010000106.1:0-8859 GCA_046726135.1 Pseudomonadota bacterium
ATCAATATCAGCTCGCGCGAGACCCCGACCGCCGGCAAGGAACTGACGATCCTCCGTCAGATCTTCGGCAATATCGGCACCTTTACCCCAGCCGAAGGCCCGCCCGGCAAGGGCCGTGTCGGGCCGTGATGGCGTGCACTAGAGCATCATGCTCTAGCCGCCGCTGCCGTGGGCCAGGACGGCCAGCAGCAGCAATGCGACGATATTGGTGATCTTGATCATCGGATTGACGGCCGGACCGGCAGTGTCCTTGTAGGGATCACCCACCGTATCGCCGGTCACCGAGGCCTTGTGCGCCTCCGATCCCTTGAGATGGCGGGTGCCGTGGCTGTCGACATAGCCATCCTCGAACGACTTCTTGGCATTGTCCCAGGCGCCGCCGCCGGCGGTCATCGAAATCGCGACGAACAGTCCGGTCACGATGACGCCGAGCAGCATCGCGCCCAGCGCGGCAAAGGCCGACGCCTTGCCGGCGATCGCATTGACCACCAGAAAGACAAAGATCGGCGACAGCACCGGCAGCAGCGAGGGCACGATCATCTCGCGGATGGCGGCGCGGGTCAGCATGTCGACGGCGCGCCCGTAATCGGGGCGCTCGGTGCCCTTCATGATCCCCGGGTGATCGCGGAACTGGCGCCGCACCTCGGCCACCACCGCTTGCGCCGCGCGGCCGACCGCCGTCATCGAGATCCCGCCGAAAAGATAGGGCAACAGACCGCCGAACAGCAGCCCGACCACCACATAGGGATCGGCGAGCGAGAAAGAGATGTCGCCAAGGCCGTAGAAGAAGCTGCCCGGTGCGGCATGAGCAGCGAAATAGCGGAGGTCCTGCGTGTAGGCGGCGAACAGCACCAGCGCGCCAAGACCCGCCGAGCCGATCGCATAGCCCTTGGTCACTGCCTTGGTGGTGTTGCCGACCGCATCGAGGGCGTCGGTCGATTGGCGCACCTCCTTGGGCAGGCCCGCCATCTCGGCGATGCCGCCGGCATTGTCGGTCACCGGTCCAAAGGCATCGAGCGCCACCACCATGCCGGCCAGCGCCAGCATGGTGGCGACCGCCACCGCCACGCCGTAGAGGCCGGCGAGATTGAAGGTGGTGATGATGCCGGCGATGATGACCAGTGCCGGCAGCGCCGTCGCCTCGAGCGACACGGCAAGGCCCTGAATGACATTGGTGCCATGACCGGTGACCGAGGCCTCGGCAATCGAGGCCACCGGGCGATAACCGGTACCGGTGTAATATTCGGTGATCCACACGATGAGGCCGGTCACCACCAGCCCGACAAGCCCGCACCAGAAGAGATGCATCGGCGTGAAGCTCGCCCCGGCGGCGGTCAACGGCACGTTCATGCCGCCCCAGATCCAGACGGTCACCGGCCAGAGCGCGACGAGCGACAGCACCGCCGAGGCGATGAAGCCGCGATAGAGCGCACCCATGATCGAGTTGTTGGCGCCGAGCCGCACGAAGAAGGTGCCGATGATCGAAGTGGCGACGCAGGCCCCGCCGATCGCCAGCGGGTAGAGCATCGCCGCCCGCTGGAGCTCCGGCGTGGCGAAGACGATGGCGCCGAGCACCATGGTGGCGACCACGGTCACCACATAGGTCTCGAACAGGTCGGCGGCCATTCCGGCGCAGTCGCCGACATTGTCGCCGACATTGTCGGCGATGGTGGCCGGATTGCGCGGATCATCCTCCGGGATGCCGGCTTCCACCTTGCCAACCATATCGCCGCCGACATCGGCGCCCTTGGTGAAGATGCCGCCGCCGAGGCGGGCGAAGATCGAGATGAGCGAGGCGCCGAAGCCGAGCGCCACCAGCGAGTCGATCACCGTGCGGTCGGTCGGACCAAACCCGAGCGTTCCGACGAGGAAGCCGAAATAAAGGGTGACACCGAGGAGCGCCAGGCCAGCGACCAGCATGCCGGTGACGGCACCGGCCTTGAAGGCGAGGTCGAGACCGCTGGACAAGGACTTGGTGGCCGCCTGCGCCACCCGTACATTGGCCCTGACCGAAACGTTCATGCCGATAAAGCCGGCCGATCCCGAGAGCAATGCTCCGATGGCGAAACCGATGGCCGGATAGCGGCCGAGCAGTGCCCAGGCAATGATGAAAATCACCACGCCGACAAGGGCGATTGTCGTGTATTGGCGCCGCAAATAGGCTTGCGCGCCCTCACGGACAGCTGCGGAAATCTCCTGCATGCGCGCCGAACCGGCATCGGCAGCCATCAGCGAGCGGGTCGCCCAGATCCCGTAGACGATCGAGAGCGCGCCGCAGGCAACGATAATCCAGAGTGTTGCACTCATAATAAGTCCTTGTTGTGAGTGTCTTAATCCAAGGCTGGACAGCACAGGCTGCAGACAGATTCCGGCACAGGTCCCCTCACCCCCGGTCTGTTCGGGCGGAAAATGCCAAAACTATCGTGTCAAGGCAACCGGGTTGAACTTGCCTCTATGCAGCACCAAACGGTAGCGGCTCAGCCTCCGATCTCGCCTTGCCGCTGACGGCGGGCCAATTGGTCGAGCGCGGCATTGATGAAGCCCGGCTCGCTGCCGTCGAAAAAGGCATGTGCGACGTCAATATATTGCGAGATGACGACCCTGGCAGGAATATCGTTGCGAAACATCAGCTCATAGGCCCCTGCCCTGAGGATTGCCCGCGCCGTGGCGTCGAGCCGTCCCAGGGTCCAGCCCTCGGCGAGGCAGTCATCGAGGGAGCGATCGATCAGCCGCTGCTCGCGCACCACACCGCCGACGATGTCGCGCAGCAGGACGAAATCGGCCTCGCCGCATTCACCGTCCTCGAACGCCTCGCCGAGCCGTATCGAACCGAAATCGGCCAGCACATCGGCGAGATCGGTCTGCGCAATGTCCATCTGATAGAGCGCCTGGACGGCGCCGAGCCTGGCAGCGGCGCGTGCCACCGGGAGGGGCTTTTTGCGGGTTGCACTCAAGCCATCTCCTCCCGCCAGCGGCGCGCCAGGCCGATCATCGTCAGGCAGGCCCGCGCCGCATGGCCGCCCTTGTCAAGCTCGCTCCGGCGGGCCCGCTCCCAGGCTTGCGCCTCGTTGTCGACGGTGACGATGCCATTGCCGATGCACAGTCCGTCGAGCGTCAGCTCCATGATGCCGCGCGCCGACTCGCCTGCGACAATATCATAATGCGAGGTCTCGCCGCGGATCACCACCCCGACCGCGACATAACCGTCGTAAGGGTCGGCAGACTCCGCGGCAATGGCGATGGCGCCCGGCACTTCGAGGGCGCCGGGCACGGCCACGATCTCATACTCAGCCTCGGCCGCGTCAAGCACCGTCCGCGCACCGCTCGTCAGCTCGTCGATGAGGGCGTCGTAGAACCGCGCCTCGACGATGAGGATCCGCGCCCCCGGCAGCTTGGGTATTTCCGTCGACCTGTCCTGTCTCATGCACTCGAGAACTCCCTGAGCCTCGCCACATAGCGCGCCAGCATGTCGACTTCCACATTGACGAGGTCGCCGACCTGTCGTGCCCCGAAGCTGGTGACCGCCTGGGTATGGGGGATGATGTTGACCGAGAAGTCGGCACCCGCAACCTCGTTGACGGTGAGCGAAGTGCCATCGAGCGCGATCGACCCCTTCTCGGCAATAAGGGGCGCAAGCGCGGGGGGCGCGGCGAACCGGAAAATGACGGAGTCGCCCTTGTTCTGCAGGTGCATGATGGCGGCGACACCGTCGGTGTGACCGAATACCAGGTGCCCGCCAAGCTCGTCGCCGACCTTAAGCGAGCGTTCGAGATTGACCGGGGTGCCCGGCTGCCAGCGACCGAGCGTGGTGCGTCCCAGCGTCTCAGCCGAGACATCGACAGCGAAGCGGCTGCGGCGCCTCGCGTCAGGGCCGACCTCGACCACCGTCAGGCAGACGCCGGAACAGGCGATCGAGGCGCCGATGGCGATGCCCTCAGGGTCGTAGTCACTGGCGATGGCAATACGGAGATCGCCGCGCCGCTCGGTCGCCACGACCTCGCCAAGCGAGGTGATGATGCCGGTGAACATGCTTCAGCGGACCCTCTCATAGACGGTCAGCGAGTCATCTCCCAGAACCTCGCGTTCGCGCAAGCGAAAGTCGCTGCTGTCGGTGATGACAGTCAGGGGCCGATCGGCGAGAGCCGGCAGTCCCTTCGGCCCGATCGGGTTCAGCGCGCTAAACAGCAGCACCTCATCGATAAGATCGACATCGAGCAAGGCCGCGGCCATCTGCGCGCCGCCTTCCGCTAGCATCCGGCAGCATCCGCGCGTCGCTTCCTGCTCGAGCGTTTCATGGAGGTCGACCTTGCCTTCGGGTGTGGCCGCCACGGACGTGACCTCGGCCCCTCGCTCCGCCAGCGCTCGCGCCCTTTGCGGGTCATGCGATTTGACGGTGTAGATCCTGAGCGGCGTGATGCCGGCCGTCCTCACCAGGTTCGACGACAAGGGCATGGACAGACGGCTGTCGGTCACCACCCGGTCGGGGCTGCGCCCCTCCATTCCCGGCAGGCGACAGGTGAGGGCGGGATCATCGGCGAGCACGGTCGACACGCCGACCAGGACACTGTCGCTGCGCGCCCGCAGCAGGTGCACCCGCTCGAGGCTCTGAAGCCCGGTGATCGCCGTACGGGTACCGCTCTTCTCGGCGATCATGCCATCGCTCGACACTGCGAGCTTCAAGGTGACATAGGGACGATGGGCGCGGACTCGCATGATGAAGCCGGCGAGATCGTGTGCCGCCTCATCCGCCATGAGGCCGGTTTCGACCGCGATGCCGGCCTGGCGCAGCGCGGCGATGCCCTTGCCGTCGACCCGGGGGTCGGGATCCTGAAGGGCCAGCACAACCCGCGTGATGCCGGCGGCAATGAGGGCGTCGGTGCATGGCGGCGTCCTGCCATGGTGGCAGCAGGGCTCGAGGGTGACATAGGCGGTCGCGCCCTGCGCCGCGGCGCCCGCCATGGCGAGGGCCTGCGTCTCGGCATGGGGCCGGCCGCCAGGGGCGGTCGCCCCGATCCCGACGATCTGGCCGTCCTTGACGATAAGGCAACCGACCGGCGGATTCTCGCCGGTGCGGCCCAGGGCCCGCCGGCCGACGCGGAGTGCATGCGCCATCAGGCACTCGCCCTCGCTGTCACGCCGAGCGGTCATCGTCGCCCGAAAGTTCACCCAGCACCTCTTCGAAATCCTTGGCCTCGCGGAAATTGCGGTAGACCGAGGCGAAGCGCACATAGGCGACATCGTCAAGGGTCCGCAAGCCCTCCATAACGAGATTGCCGATAGTTTGCGCGGGGATATCGGATTCGCCGGTGCTTTCGAGCTGGCGGACGATCGTCGACACCATCCGCTCGATCCGGTCGGGATCGACCGGTCGCTTGCGCAGCGCGATCTGGACCGAGCGCATCAGCTTGTCGCGATCGAAAGGAACCCGTCGCCCCGATCGCTTGACGACCTGGAGCTCGCGCAGCTGCACCCGCTCGAAGGTGGTGAAGCGGCCGCCGCATTCCGGGCAGTGGCGACGGCGACGGATGGCCGAGCCGTCCTCGGAGGGACGGCTGTCCTTCACCTGGGTGTCAGGGTTGTTGCAATAGGGACAGCGCATCACTTCCCCCAGGGATCACCCCGGGGCCGTCCATCCCCGTGATCACCCGTAAATCGGAAAGCGGTCGGTTAACGCAAGCACCTTCTGCTTCACCGACTGCTCGACTTGAGCATTGCCCTCTTCGCCGTTCTTCGCAAGGCCGTCCAAGACTTCAATGATGAGTCGCCCCACCTCGCGAAATTCCGCTGTGCCGAAGCCGCGGGTGGTGCAGGCCGGCGTGCCGAGCCTGATTCCGGAGGTCACGGTCGGCTTTTCCGGATCGAACGGAATGCCGTTCTTGTTACAAGTGATAAAGGCGCGGCCAAGTGCCGCCTCGGCCGCCTTGCCGGACAACTTCTTCGGCCGGAGATCCACCAGCATCAGATGGGTGTCGGTGCCGCCGGAGACGATGTCAGTGCCGCCATCGATCATCGAGGCGGCCAGCGCTTTGGCATTGTCCACCACCTGGCGGGCATAGGACTTGAACTCCGGACGCAGCGCCTCGCCGAAGGCCACCGCCTTGGCGGCGATCACATGCATCAGCGGACCGCCCTGGAGCCCGGGGAACACCGATGAATTGATCTTCTTCCCGAGATCCCCGTCGCGCGACAGGATCATGCCGCCGCGCGGGCCGCGCAGCGTCTTGTGCGTGGTGGTGGTGACCACGTGGGCATGCTCGAGCGGGTTGGGATGGATGCCGCCGGCGACCAGCCCGGCGAAATGCGCCATGTCGACCATGAAAATGGCGCCAATCCGATCGGCAATCGCCCTGAATCGCTTGAAATCAATGATCCGCGGATAGGCGGAGCCACCGGCGATGATCAGCTTGGGGCGGGCTTCGAGCGCCAGCCGCTCGACCTCGTCCATATCGATCCGATGATCATCACGCCGGACGCCATAAGGCACGACCTTGAACCACTTGCCGGACTGGTTGGCCGGCGACCCATGGGTCAGATGGCCGCCGGCGGCAAGGTTGAGGCCCATGAAGGTGTCGCCAGGCTGCAGCAGGGCAAAGAACACGGCCTGATTGGCCTGCGCCCCCGAATGGGGTTGGACGTTGGCGAAGCTGCAGTCGAACAGTTTCTTGGCGCGGTCGATCGCCACGGTCTCGGCGATGTCGACATATTGGCAGCCGCCATAGTAGCGCCGCCCGGGATAGCCCTCGGCGTATTTGTTGGTCATGACCGAGCCCTGGGCCTCGAGCACGGCACGCGACACGATGTTCTCCGAGGCGATCAGCTCGATCTCATGCTGCTGGCGACCCAGCTCCTTCTTGATCGCCCCGGCAATTTCGAGGTCGCTGTCGGCCAGCTTGCTCGAGAAGAAGCCGGGGAACGGTCCGGTCTGGCGGATGTCCTGCTGCACGGTCATGGAGGTTGAGCCTTTCGTCACCAGGAAGCACTGTTCTCGGTCATTCCATAGGGCCGGATCATTCCACGATGCAATCGATCGATCCACAATGCGGACCGAGCAAATTAAAGTTTCCGCATCATGAGACAGTCAGGCGGCTCGCGCCAGGGCGAGGCGAGCCCAAAGGCGGTCCAGCGCATCGACCAGGCGCACGATCTCAGCCGGACCATGGAGCGGCCCCGGTGTCAGCCGGATCCGCTCCGTGCCGCGCGGCACCGTCGGGAAGTTGATCGGCTGGACATAGAGATCGAATTCCTGGAGCAGCAGGCTGCTCAGGGTCTTGCAGAGAACCGGGTCGCCGATCAGCACCGGGACGATGTGGCTCCCGCCCTGAAGCACCGGCAGGCCGCGCTCTTCCAGCCGCGCCTTCAGGAGGGCGGCATTGAGCTGCTGGGCTGCACGCTCGGCGGCGCTCGCCTTCAGATGGCGCACGCTGGCAAGCGCACCGGCGGCCAACACCGGGGCCAGGGAGGTGGTAAAGATGAAGCCGGGCGCATGCGAGCGTATGGCGTCGATGCACAGAGTCGAGGCGGCGATATAGCCGCCCATCACGCCGAACGCCTTGGCGAGTGTTCCCTCGATCACATCGACCTCGGCGGCAACGCCGTCGCGCTCGGCAATGCCACCGCCCCGCGCCCCGTACATGCCGACGGCATGGACCTCGTCGAGATAGGTGAAAGCGTCGTAGCGGCGGGCGAGCGCGCAGATCGCGGCGACCGGCGCGATGTCGCCATCCATGGAATAGACCGACTCGAAGGCGATGACCTTGTGGCATCCCGGCGGGACCGACCGCAGCTTTGCTTCAAGATCTTCGAGATCATTGTGCCGCCAGATGAGCTTGGCACAACGGCCGTGCCTGATGCCCTCGATCATCGAGGCATGGTTGAGCTCGTCGGAGAGGATGACGCAGCGCGGCAGCAAGCGCCCAAGCGTCGACAAGGTGGCGACATTGGCGAGATAGCCGGAGTTGAACAGCAGCGCCCCGCCCTTGCCGTGGAGCGCCGCAAGCTCGGCCTCGAGCTCGACATGGAGGTGCTGGGTGCCCGAGATGTTGCGGGTGCCGCCGGAGCCGGCGCCCATCGCGTCCAGGGCATCATGCATCGCCTTGATCACCGATGGATGCTGCCCCATTGCGAGGTAGTCGTTGGAGCACCAGACGGTGACCTCGCGCTCGCCTGCCGGCGTCACCAGACGCGCCCGGGGGAAGGCGCCGCAGAGCCGCTTCAGATCGGCGAATTCGCGGTAACGCCCCTCCGCCCTGAGCTGGGCAAGGGAATTGCGGAAGATGTCGTCATGGATCTTCATCGGTGTCCGGCGTCTACACCAGAAAAGTGCGCGGCGAGACAATGCTATACCGGCGCGCCCATGCGAAACCGCGTTTATTGCCGCAGGGCCGCTCGCGTGGCGGTCAGGCGGCCTCCCGGCGCAGGGGCTGGCACATGCAATGGACGCCGCCGCCGGCCCAGGTGAACATCGTCATGTCCGGATCATAGACCTCGAAACCCGCCGCCCGGAGCTTGCCATTGAGGTCCCTGGCGGCGAGCGTCGACAGCACCCGGTCGCGTCCGAGCGCCACCACATTGCAGCCGAGCGTCATGGTCTCCTTGAAGCTCGCCGGAATGATCTCGATGCGCTTCGCCTTAAGCCAGGCCACGATATCGTCCTCGGTGGTGTCGAGGCACACCGCCGCGCAGCGGTCGTTCAGCATGCACACAATCAGGTCGATATGGACATAGAACTGATCGATCGGCGCATATTTGATCTCCCAGCCCTCGGCCTCGAACCATTTCGCCACTTGCCGCGCCGCCACCTCCTCGCTGCGGTGGTCGGTATAGCCGACCAGCGCCACGCCCTCGCGGATGATGTTGAAG
>JBKOZY010000107.1:0-3688 GCA_046726135.1 Pseudomonadota bacterium
CCATAGATCAGCGGCTTCAGCGCCGAGCCCGGCGAGCGAACGGCGCGCGCCATATCGATCTCGCCGGCATGCTCGTGGTCGAAGATTCCGCTCGAGCCGACATAGGCGAGAACCTCGCCGGTCTCCGCATCGGCCAGCACCAGGGCCACCGAGTGCTGCCTTCCCAGCAGGCGGGCCCGTTCCGCCGCCACCTGCTCGAGAGCCGCCTGCCGGTCGCGATCGATCGTCAGCTGGTGCGCCTTCGCCAGCGGCGCCCGCCGCTGTGCCTCCTGGGCGAGATGGGCAGCATGAATCGGCAGCTGCCGGCGCGCCGCCGGAATCGGCTGGGCCATCGCTCGAATGCGATCGCCGGCATCGATCACCCCGGCCGCCAGCGCCCGGTCGAGAACGCGCTCGCGCGATCGCTGGGCGGCGCTAGCATCGCGGTCGGGACGGCGGCGCTCGGGCAGCTGCGGCAGGGCGACCAGCAGCGCCGCCTCGGCCAGCGTCAGCTTCAGCGGCTCCTTGCCGAACCAGGTCAAGGCGGCAGCGCGGATGCCCTCGACATTGCCGCCATAGGGCGCGCGCGTCAGATAGAGATCGAGGATCTGGCGCTTGTCGAGCCGCCGCTCGATCTGAAGCGCGCGCACCACCTGCTTCAGCTTGGCAAGGAACGTGCGACCGTGCGGCTCCTCGATGAGCCTGGCGAGCTGCATGGTCAGCGTCGACCCGCCCGACACGATGCGCCCATGGGCGAGCGCCTGGCCGAACGCCCGCAGCAGCGCCAGCGGATCGACGCCGTGATGTCGCGCGAACCGCTTGTCCTCGTAAGCCGTCAGCAGCCGTATGAATTTGGGATCGACCTGATCGGCGGTCACCGGCAGCCGCCACATGCCCCGCGGCAAGGCAAAGGCCCTGAGCAGCCGTCCCTGTCGATCGGTCACCACCATCGACATGTCGAAGGCCTGCGGCAATGGCGGCGGGAAGGCGCGGTCGGCCATGTCGAGGCCGAGCATCATGAGCGCCACCGCGCCAGCGCTCGCGCCCCATCGCCTGATCCACCGCCAGCGGTTCACGGGGAGGGCCCGGTCACTTCCATCCTGCCGGTTGCGGTCCGCGCGCTGAGATGCGGGCGGTACATGTCCTCGACCACCGCCGGCGGATGGACATAGGTCCCAGGCGACACCGCCCGGACCACATAGGCGAAGGTGAGCTCGCCTGTCTCCTCCGGATTCCGGTCGAAGGCCACCACGAACCGGTCCGACCGGACCTCGGTATGGGCGACCGTGATCTCCGGCAGCCAGTCGAAGGCCGCAAGGTCGGCACTCTGAACGAGCTTCGGGTTGTCCACCTCGAAACCGGCCGGCAGCAGGTCGGTGATGGCGATGCGGGCCGGCCAGCTCGTCTTCTGGTTCACCTTGACGACCGCGACGAGACGCTCGTTCTGCGCCACCCGGCTGTCATCGGCCGCCGAGCCATCGAGATGGAAGTAACTGCGCTCGATGGTGAAGCCCTGACCGCCGGCCGGCAGCGGTACCTCCGGAACGGCGGTTACCGTCACCACCGCGGCCACATCACCGGCTCCGACATTCGTCACATTGATCGGCTTCTGCGCAAGCTCCGGACCGGACAGCGTCCGCGCGTAATTTCCCTGCGTCTCCCTACCGTCAATATTGAGGCGGATGCTTCCCCCCTCGGCCTGCACGGCACGGGCCGCCAACAACAGCCAGGCATTCTCCTGCGTGCTCGTCTGATCGCTGGCAACCCGCTGGCCCGCCACATAATCGATCATATCTGCCACAGAGCCCGGCGTCGGCCGGCTCTCGGCCGCCAGCGCCAGCAGCGCCGCGCCGTCGCGCAGCCGCGAGCCATAGTCCGACCGCGACCAGTTCTCGCCCTTGGCCTTGAGCAGCCGGAAGGCCGACGCGAAGGCATTGCCGGCGCGCCCGTTCTCGCCATAGAGATCGAGGCTGGCGGCGATCTGAGCACGCGCCATCACCGTTCCGAAGGATTCGAGCTTGTCGTCGCCGAAATAGCGAAGATCGCCGAGCGATGCCCGCCGATTGCGCGCCAGCACATAGATGGCATAGGCCATTTGCGGACCCTGGTCGGCAACATTGGCATCGTAGGAAAGAGAATTCTCCAGATTGTCGAGCGCCAGCGACAGCGCCTGATCGGGAACGCGATAATTCTCCTCCCGTGCCCGCGTCAGAAAGTCCGTGACATAGGAATCGAGCCAGAGATCCCCCGATCCCGGACTCCACAGGCCGAAGCTGCCGCTCGCCGCCTGGTAGGAGAGCACCCGCTCGATCGCGTCCTGGACGCGCGTCCGGATGCCGGCATCGTCGGCCATCCCGCTCTGCCGCGCGACCTCCGAGAGATAGAGCAGCGGCAAGGCCCGGCTCACCGTCTGCTCGGCGCAGCCCAGCGGATAGCGGTCGAGCGCCAGCAGCAGCGACGGCACATCGAAGCCAGCCGAGCGCGACACGCCGAGCGTCACCTTGGCAGTATCGGCGATCCGGCCGGCGAGCAGATCGGCGCCGATGACCGTGCTCCCGCCGGCGCGCAGCGAGACCACCCGGCGTTCGGTGACCGGTGGCTGCGAGGCGCGCACCGGCACCGTCTCTTCGAGCTCGACTGCAGGACCCAGCGCGCGCGACAGCCGCACATTAAGCGAAGCGGTTCCGACCGTGCGGGCGGTGATCGGCACCGTCAGCGCCAACCTTTGGCCGCTGGCGAGGGTCACGGTCGCGGGGACGGCCGAGCCATCGAGAGCAAGCTCGCCGCTCGACTGAATATCGAGCTGATAGTCTCCGGCCGGTCCGTCCTCATTGGCAAGTTCGAGTCGCGCCACCGAGTGGTCGCCCGGTGCGAGAAACCGCGCCACCCCGGCGGTGATCACGATCGACTCGCGCACCACCACCTCGGTCTCGGCATGACCGAAGCCATGTGCCGACCATGCGGTTGCCATCACCCGGACCGAGCCGTTGAAATCCGGGATGGCGACGCTGACGGTCGCCTTGCCCTGCTGGTCGACCCGCACCGGGCCGGAGAAGAAGGCGACGAGCTTGCGCACCGGCGGGCTGCCCTGCATCGCCATCCCGCCCTGGTCGCCGCCGGATCGCACCCGGCCGAGAGCACCCGTCGTGCCGTCGATCAGCTGTCCGTAGAGATCGCGAATCTCGATGCCGAGCCGTCGCTGGCCGAAATACCAGCCGTCGGGATCGGGCGTCTGATAGCGGGTGAGATTGAGAATGCCGACATCGACCGCCGCGACCGCCACATAGGCCTCTTCGCCCGCGGCGATGTTCGAAAGGCTCACCGGGATGGTCAGCGTCTGGCGTGGCAGCATGCGGGCCGGCGGGCTGAGCGAGACGCCGATGAGATTGGCGCCCGGCGCGACCTTCAGCCATTTGACGCCGATCGCGCGATGCGGCATCCGCGTGTCGCCATTGTCCCCAGGCCGGAAGTGGACCACCGTGACATAGCCACCGGCGCCGATCTCGGGCGTCACCGGGATGTCGACCACGCCACCAGACGCCGGGACCTCGACCCGCCTGCGCCACAGCACCCGTTCGGTGCCGACCACGATCTCGCTCTCGCCGGCAAAGCGCGGCGAGATCGTGAGCTTGGCCATGTCGCCGGCGCGATATTCGGACTTGTCGAGGCCGATCTCCAGCCCGTCCGGCGTCTCCGTCGTGGCCTGGTC
>JBKOZY010000108.1:0-5523 GCA_046726135.1 Pseudomonadota bacterium
TCCCCGGCGGGTATCGGGTCATCGATGCCAATGGCCTGGCGCTGGCTCATGTGTACGGCGAGCCGGCCCGGACGAAAAAGGACGCCCGTCTTGCGCCTAATGCGCTTGCGCCGGGAGGGGAAATCCGGCGAGCCGATGGCCACGGGGAGGCCATTCCGGCGGGGGGCAGCTGCCTCGGCAGGTGCCAAGTCCGCCGCATATTGTCCCGCCAGACCAGTCAGGATCACGGATTGGCCCGTCTCGACTGGCGGTCGGCATCGCGATCGGGTTCGTGGTGGGCGTGCTGGCCTACGTCAATCGTGCCAACAGGAAGCCTATGGGAAGGGCAGGTCGGTTTTCGGCGACGATGTCCCACACGGAAATACCGAGGTCAATGATGAGGCGACAAGCGAGGCTGCGGTGTTGTGCCGGAGTTCTGGGTGGTTCGTGAGACGGCATCCCGAATTTGCCCCTGCGTTACTTTATACGGAATGCAAAACTGGAAGCCATTTAGTGCATCGGCAATACCGACGATGTACCCCTGTCAATATCCTTGGCTGAATGGGTCAGCGGTGTTCTGGCAGGACTTATATACGGCGTTTCCATCCTTGTAGAATGCCGCAGCCGCCGCCGCCTGACATGTAAGGATTATTGTCCAGATAGGTCGCGACCATTTCATTGTTTTGCTATCCTCTCCAGACCACACAAAGGCGCTCTGTCCACCATCGCCTTGATTGATTCCGCCGCGAAGGGCCGCCCATTGACGTTCAGATGCCCCTGCCGGGCGAGTTCAGCGGCTATTGAGCGCAGTGATTTCCGTCCACCCGTCTTGGGGTTGCGCCGGCGCAGGCGCTTCACCAGGGCGACCAGCTCCGGGTTCATCTCCCGATGTGACCGCCGGCCCTCGCACTTGCCGTCCCGAGCCCGCTTGCGATCCCGAGCAGCCTTGAGCTTGGCCACGAGGCTCGCCTTCTCGAATTGCGCGATGGCGCCCAGCACCTGACGCACCAGAACAGGTCAATTCAGATCTGTATTCCCGTGCCAGCTCCGTAGGCGAGAGCGGAACATGGCAGCTACGCCGCCAAAAGCCGTCGCTGCGCTCCGCCGGGCGAGCAGGCGCGAGGGGGCATTTTGGCACCCCTGGAAAAGCTCTGGAGCTAAGGCGTCGGCAACGACGAGGTGGTGATGCTGGTTCGCCATCGTGGCCGCGGTGACGTCGCGCCGGCCCTTTTCATTTTGGAATCCCGGTGGAATCCCGCGGGGCATTTTCTCTGAAGCCGTTTTGCTAAGAATTTGATTTACTGGTGAGATCGTCGGCGGCACCGCCGCGCCGATGCTGTTCCACAGTCAGGGTGAATCGGTCAACGGCGGTGCGGCTTGCCCTTCTTTGTTCGTTCAGGTATATATTGAATGAACATTCAGTCAATAAATGGAAGCCGTCTATGCAGCACGTCCGCGATGTCGATATGAAGCTGTCCGACAGCGAGCGGAGCGGGCTGCCTCCCTGGACCTATTTCAGCGAGGAACTTCTCGAGCTGGAGCGCCAGGAGCTGTTTCGCAAATGCTGGCAGCTCGCCTGCCATGTCAATGATGTCCCGGAAGCCGGCGACTATCAGTGCTTCGACATCATCGGCGAGCGGGCGCTGATCGTGCGCGGCCATGACGGGGAGGTTCGGGCGTTCCACAATGTCTGCCGGCATCGCGGCTCGCGGGTGGTGGCGCATCAGTCGGGGCACTGCAAATCGGCGCTGGTCTGTCCGTTTCACGGCTGGTCCTACAACCTCGACGGGACGCTGCGCGGGGTGCCGCAGAAGCGCACTTTGCCGGTGCTCGATCCCAAGCGTCACGGGCTCGTGCCGCTCGAGCACGCGATCTGGAACGGCTTCGTTTTCGTGCGTTTCATCAAGAGCGAGCAGCCTTCGGTGGGTGAGCTGATGGCGCCCTATGCCGAGGAGGTGGCGCCCTATCGCGTTGCCGAAGCGTGGCCGCTCGGCGCGATCAGCAAGCATGAGCTCAGGGCCAATTGGAAGGCAGTGCGCGACGTCGACAATGAGGGCTATCACGTGCCGATCGCCCATCCCTCGCTGCAGGATCTCTATGGCGGTCAATATCGCGATCTGCGCGGCGGGCTCGGCATGGGACGGTCGTTCGCGCCGTTCAACGAGGCGCCGGACAAATATTGGAGTGTGCGGCTCTACAAGCAGCTTCTTCCCGTGGTTGAAGGCCTGCCCGAGTCGCATCGCCGCGCCTGGCTCTATATCGGCCTGTTCCCCAATCTCGTGCTGATGCTCTATCCCGATCGTGTCGGGTTCTATCAGGAATATCCGCTGGCGATCGGCCGGACCGTGCAGCGCTACGCCTATTACGGCCGCCCCGACGAGCGGCGCGAAATGAAGCTGGCGCGCTATCTGAGCTACCGCATCGACCGGATCACCAGCGCCGAGGACGACCAGCTGATCGAATGGTCGTGGGAGGCGATGCAATCCTCGAGCTTTGCCGGCTTCATCCTGTCCGACCTCGAATCCGGCGTGAGGTACTATCACGACCAGTTGCGGCGGGTGCTGCCGGTCATGGCGCTCGAGCAATCTCCGGCACCGGGTCAGCTCGAGGCCGTCAACAGCGCCCTCAAATTGGTGCGCAATGCCGATATATGGGATGACGCCCCGGCAGGACAGGCGGCGATCTGAGAGGTCTCTGGACGACGACTGGTGGCTATTGCATCATGCCGCCCGTCGTGAAAAGCCGGTTGGATCCTCTCGACGGCTTCACCGGAGGACACTCCCCCATGCCCGTTCCGGCCGCGTTGCGCCAAGCGCTGCTGTTTTTCTTCTCCATCCTCATCGTCACCGTCGCGCCGGCGGCCTCGCGGTCCCAGACGGCGAGCGACATCGGCCCGCCGCCGGCGATCCGTTTCGTGCCTTCCGCGGTGGCGGAGGATGCCCGCCGCGACGCCGAAAAATGGCGGGCACGGGCCGCCGCCGAGACCCAGGCCGCCGATGAGCTCGGCCAGCTCGGCGCGAGCGCGCTGCTCGCCGGGGACAGCCGGGCGGCGGCGGACTATTTCCGGAGGGCCGTCGGCCTCGCCAATGACGATCCGGCGCCATGGCTGGGGCTCGCCCGCGCTGCCCTGGCGATCACGCCGGCCGATGGCAACGAGACCTATTCCTTGCCGCGCGAGGCGAGCTCGGCGGCGCTCACCGCCTATGGGCTGACCCGGACGGCGGCGCTCAGAGCCGAGGCGCTGGCCGTGCTGGCGCAGGCATTGGAGCGGCGCGAGCTGTTCCGGCCGGCGCTCGAGGCTTACAAGGCGAGCCTCGCGCTCGCCGAATCCGCGCCGATCCGTCAGGCCTTTCTCGATCTCAAATCGCGAAAGGGCTTCCGCGTGGTCGACCATACCGTCGATGCCGATACGCTGGTGCCGCGGATCTGCGTCCAGTTCTCCGACGATCTCATCAAATCCGGCACCGACTATTCGCCCTATGTGACTGTCGATGGCAGGCCGGCACCCGGGGTCGAGAAGGAGGATCGCCAGCTTTGCATCGGGGGACTGAGCCATGGCCAGCGCTACCGGCTGGCGCTGCGGCAGGGTCTCCCTGCGGCAGTCGGCGAGTCGCTCGAAGCGCCAGTATCGCTCGAGGTCTATGTGCGCGACCGCAGCTCCGATGTGCGGTTCACCGGGAACAACTTCGTACTGCCGATGAGCGGCGCCAAGGGCATCCCGGTCGTCACCGTCAATGCCCGCGAGGTCGAGCTCACGCTCTACCGGATCGGCGACCGCGGGCTAACCCGGGTGATCGGCGATGGCAAGTTCCTGCAGCAGCTCGACGGCTATGACGCCGACAATATCCGCGATGTGAGCGGCGAACTCGTCTGGAAAGGAATCGTCGAGACAAGGTTCGACCTCAACAAGGAGGTGCTCACCCTCGTCCCGCTGGAGCAGCTGGTGCCGCAGAAAAGGGCCGGCGTCTATGTGCTGGTCGGCCGGCCGCGCTTCGACAAGACCAATGAATGGAAGAGCCGCGCCACCCAATGGTTCGTGCTCAGCAATATCGGGATTTCGACCTTCGCCGGGGATGACGGTCTCAACGTTTTCGCACGCGCCTTGGACAGCGCACGGCCGGCGGCAGGGCTCGAGCTTAAGCTCATCGCCCGCAACAATGAGATCCTCGGCACGGCCAGGACCGATGGCGAGGGTCATGCCCGATTCGAACCGGGGCTGATGCGCGGGAGTGCCGCGCTGGCGCCGGCTGCGATCACGGCCAGCGACGGCGCGCGAAACGATTTCGTGTTTCTCGATCTCACGCGGCCGGGCTTCGACCTGGGGGATCGCGGCGTGACCGGGCGGAAGGCGCCGGGACCGGTCGATGCGTTCATGTACACCGAGCGCGGCATCTACCGGGCGGGCGACACCGTCCATGTCCTGGCGCTCGCCCGCGACGATGGCGCGCAGCCGATCCCCGGTCTGCCGCTGACCTTCATCTTCAAGCGGCCGGACGGCGTCGAATTCCGGCGGGTGGCGACGCCCGATCTCGGCGGCGCCAGCCACTGGACCGGGCTGCAGCTGCCGCAGAACGTGCCGCTCGGAACATGGTCCGTTGCCGCCTACACCGATCCGACGGCCGAGCCCGTTGCTGAACGGCAGTTCCTGGTCGAGGACTTCGTGCCCGACCGAACCGAGTTCACGCTGTCGCTGCCGGGGCCGGTGCTGCGGCCCGGGACGGACATGCGGGCGGAGGTCGATGGTCGGTTCCTCTATGGTGCGCCGGCGTCTGACATGCGGCTCGAAGGCGAGGTTCGTGTGTCCTCGACGCGCAGCCTGAAAAGCTTCGAGGGGTACGTGTTTGGCCTCGACGATGAAGACGCGATTTCGAATGCGACGCCGCTCGAGGAGCTTCCGGAGACCGATGCCGCTGGCAAGGCATCGTTTGCGGTCTCACTTGGCGAGCTTCCCTCAGCCACCCAGCCGCTCGAGGGGACGCTCATCATCCGCATGCACGAGGGCAGCGGCCGCGCGGTGGAGCGCCTGGCGAGCCTGCCGATCGACAATGGCGAGACCTATTTCGGGATCAAGCCGGGGTTCGCCGGCGATACGGTGCGGCAGGGCGCTCCGGCCGAGTTCCGCATCATCGCTGCGAGCGTCGAGGGCACAAGGCGCGCGGTGAACGGCTTGCGCTGGTCGCTCCTCAGGCTCGAGCGGGAATATCAATGGTACCGTTCGGGAGAGAACTGGAACTATGAACCGGTCCTCAGGACGCAGAAACTGGCGGACGGAGAGGTCGATGCGCCTCTCGGCGATCCGGCAAAGATCTCGGTTCCGACCGAATGGGGGCGGTACCGGCTGGACGTCGAAAACCCGGCCGACGGCGCCGCCACGAGCTACGAGTTCACCTCCGGCTGGTATGTCGACCAGGCCACGACGGAGACGCCGGACGGGCTGGAGATCGGTCTCGACAAGTCGGAATACCGCGCCGGCGACATCGCCAGGCTGTCGATCTCGCCGCGTTTTGCCGGCGAGAGCGAGATCATCGTCGGCACCGATCGGGT
>JBKOZY010000109.1:0-5977 GCA_046726135.1 Pseudomonadota bacterium
CCCTCAACTTTGTCGGCGACGGCTTGCGCGACGCCGCCGACCCCTATCGCCAATAGGCCATTGCCATGGCAGCCGAGCCACCGAACGATATCGTGCTCGAGGTGAAAGATCTGAGCACCTGGTTCGAAACCCGGCACGAGACCGTCAAGGCCGTCGATCAGGTAAGCATGACATTGCGCCGTGGCAGAACGCTCTGCGTCGTCGGCGAAAGCGGCAGCGGCAAGAGCGTTACCGCCCGCTCGATTCTCAACATCGTGCCGAAGCCTGGCCGGATTGTCGGCGGTCAGGTGCTGTTGCACAACAGCGCGATCGAGCAAGCGACGGGACAGCCGATCGATCTTGCGGCGCTCCACCCCAAAGGGCGCCGGATTCGCAGCATCCGGGGGCGGGAGATCGCCATGATCTTCCAGGAGCCGATGGCCAGTCTCAGTCCCGTCCACACCATCGGCTCGCAGATCATCGAGGCGATCCGCCTTCACCGCCGGCTGAGCCATGCGCAAGCGCGCGCCCATGCGATCGAGATGCTCGAAAGCGTCAAGATCCCGCGACCGGCGCAGGCCATCGACAGCTATCCTTTCGAGTTCAGCGGCGGCATGCGTCAGCGCGCCATGACCGCCATGGCGCTCGTCTGCGAGCCCAAGCTTCTGATCGCCGACGAGCCGACCACCGCGCTCGACGTCACCACGCAAGCCGAAATTCTCGACCTCATGAAGGCACTGCAGTCGCTCTATGGCATGGCGCTGATGTTCATCACCCATGACATGGGCGTCGTCGCCGAGATCGCCGACGAGGTCGCCGTCATGTATCAGGGCAAGGTGGTGGAGCATGGCCCGGTCAACGACATCTTTGCTGCTCCGCAGCATCCTTACACCCAGCGCCTCCTGAACTCGGTGCTGGTTCTGGAACGGCGATCGCATCGCGCCGCCGATGCGCCGACCCGTGCTACGACGGACACCATCCTGGATATCGAAAACCTCGGCATGCGTTTCGCCAGCCGTCGGGGCTTCTTCGGCGGATCGGCTGGTCAGGCGGTTCAAGCCCTCGAATCGGTAGGTTTCAGCCTCGGTCGCGGCGAAACGCTGGGCATTGTCGGCGAGAGCGGTTCTGGAAAGACCACGCTCGGCCGCTGCGTCCTGCGCATTCTCGAACCGAGCTCCGGGCGAATCCGCTTCAAAAGCCGCAATCGCCAGCCGATTGACCTCGCAGCCCTGCCGGCACCGGCCATGAAGCCTTACTGGCAGGCGATGCGCATGATCTTCCAGGACCCGTTCTCATCGCTCAATCCCCGCATGACGCTGTTGCAAATCATCGGCGAGCCTTTGCGCAATTACGGCGTCGCCGCGGGAAGCGAGCTCGAGGATCGCGTGGCGCTGCTCATGCTACGTGTCGGGCTCTCGCCCGAGACCATGCGGCGCTACCCTCATGCCTTCAGCGGCGGCCAGCGCCAGCGCATCGGCATCGCCCGGGCGATCGCGCTGAAACCAGAGCTCATCATCGCCGATGAGGCGACCTCTGCGCTCGATGTGTCCCTTCGGGCGCAGATTCTCGACCTGCTGCTGGATCTCGGTCACGAGCTCGATCTCAGCTACATCATCATCAGCCATGATATCAGCGTGATCCGTTACATGTGCGACCGCGTCGCCGTGATGCATCGTGGACGGATCGTCGAGATCGGCGAGACCGGGGCGGTCTGCGACGATCCGCAGCATCCCTACACGCGCTCGCTGATCTCGGCCATCCCGAAACCTGATCCGCTGAAGCGAGGCCGGACAAATCGCATCCGTTATCAGCCGGACAGTGCGGTCTGAACGCGCCCGAGAGCCCGTGCTGCTCGCCGGCTAGCGGCGGCGCTTGTAGCCTTCCGCCACGAACGGACCGCCTTGGAACTTGACCTCGGGGGCTTCGGGATCGCGCTGGTCGCCGTCGGGAATCAGCGCTTCGGCGAACCGTTCGGCATTGTCCTGCGGATCATAGACGACATTGTCTGCCGCATCATTGCTCCACCAGCGCCGGTCGTTGTCGGAAACACCATAGAGGATGGTGCAGCCGAGGCGCCGCGCTGCGAAGCAGGCCCTGATCATTCGCAGCAGATCTTCATAGCTTTGCCAAGTCGCCAGATGGCGCGGGTCGCTGGGCTCGGGTTTTGCCGTCCCGATCCTCAGGCAGGCGATCTCGAGCCCGTATTTGTCGGCATAGAGGCTTGCAAGATCCTCGCCGAACGCCTTGCTCACCCCATAGAGCGAATCCGGACGTGTACGAACATTGGCGTCGAGCCTGTCCTCGCGCGTGTAGAAGCCGATCGCATGATTGGAGCTGGCATAGACGATGGGCCCTGCCCCATGTCGTCGCGCTGCTTCGAAGACATTGTAGGTGCCGATGATATTGGCAGCGAGGATCTTGTCCCAATCCGTTTCGTAGGAAATGCCGCCGAAATGGATGATCCTGCCTGCTCCTTTGACCAGCCGATCGACAGCATCCGCATCGGCCAGATCGGCAATCGCCAGATCCTCGCCCGGCATTGCCGGCGCCGGGTCGTTGATATCCGACGAGCGCAGCTTCCCGTAAAGCTCGATCAGGCGCGGCCGCAGCCACCGTCCGAGAATGCCGGCGGCGCCGGTCAGCAATAAAGGGCGCGAGTCAGTCATCGTTTCGGTCACCTCGATTGACCCGGAAAAGCGCGTTGATAGGAGCTCGCCGGGCTGTTCCACACGTCTTTCGCCTTCAGCAACCGCTCGAGAGCGACCGCGATCGCAAGGAGCCGGGCCTCGCTGCCGGGGCGTCCGATGAGCTGCATGCCGACCGGCATGCCGATCCGGTCGCGGCCCACCGGAAGCGTCACGGCGCACAATCCGAGAAAATTGACGACGCAGGTGTTGCGCAACATGCGTAGATTGGTTCGGTGATAGGTGTCATCGTCGGTGATCTCCGCCATGGGTGGCGGCGAGATCGGCACCGTCGGGCAGACCAGCGCATCGACCTCGTGCAGCGCTGCCGCGGCGCCATCGCCGAGCGCGGCGTAACGCGTCCTGCGCTGCAGATAATCCCACGCCGGCAGCGCGCTGCCAGCTTCCATCCGCTTGCGCACGCGCGGATCGAGCGTTTCGATCCATTCCGGCAGATCGCGTGACAGGAAGCTGTAGAGCTCCGCCGAGACGATGCCGCCGCGATGATAGAGCTCATAAACTTCGGCCGCCCCGGGCAGGACGAGATCGCTTCGGACCGCGCCGGCCACTGCCGCCAGCCGCAGCCCCTCCTCGACCCGTTCCGCCACGCCGGGATCAGTTCCCTCCCAGAAGAAGGGCTCGGCCATCGCGAGCCTCACGCCGCCGAGATGGTCGAGCGGCGGCACCGCCTCGCCATCGATGCTTTCGAACACGAAGGCGGCATCGGCCGCGCTGCGCGTGAGCGTGCCTGCCGTGTCGAAGGTCGGGCTGAGCGGAACGATGCCGTCGGTCGGCCAACGGCCCTTGGTGGTCTTCAGGCCGATGGTGCCGGTGACGCTGGCTGGAATCCGCACCGAGCCGCCGGTGTCGGTGCCGAACGCGACGAGCGCCGTACCCTCGCCCAAGGTGACGCCGGCGCCGCTGCTCGAGCCCCCCGGTGAGCGATGGACCTTCCGGTCCTCGGGGTTCCACGGCACCGGCCAATGCGCGTTCACACCGAGCCCGCCAAAGGCGAACTCGACCGTATGCGACTTGCCCATGATGACCGCGAGCTGCCGGCGAAGCCGGTGCACGACGGCACCCTCCTGCCGCCAGTGTGCCGGGAGCTCGCGCGGGCTGCCGGCAAAGATCGGGAGACCCTCCACGCCATAAATGTCCTTGACCGAGACCGGGATGCCTTGCAGCGCTCCCAGCCGGTTGCCGGCGGCGAAAGCCGCATCGGCCGCTGCCGCCTGTCGGCTGGCAAAATCAGCGGCCCAGATCTTATAGGCATTGAGGGAAGGATCATGGCGCGCCTGCGCCGCCTCGACCAGCGTGCGGGCTGTGATCCTTCCCAAGGCGAGCTGCGCGCTGATCGCAGCCAGCGGCTGATCAAGCGGATCGGTCATCGCTGCCTAGACCATGATGTCGCCGCCATTGGGATTGAACGTCGCGCCGATATAGAATCCCGCTTCCTCGCAGGCGAGGAGCAGCGCGGTGGGCGTGATCTCATCGACCCTGCCCTGCCGGTTCACCACCAGCTCCGACTGCTTTTTGCTCGCCCATTCCGGCGGCAGCTTCATCGGCGTGTCGATCGGGCCCGGACAGATCGCATTGACGACGATGTTGTCGGTCGCGACCTCATAGGAGAGCGACCGTGTCAGCCCCAATATGCCGGCCTTGGCAGCGGCATAATGGGCCATGCCGGCGGCCCCCTTATGGGCGAGCTGCGAGCTGATGTTGATGATGCGGCCATAGCGTTTCTGACGCATCGCCGGCAGCACGGCGCGGGTGCAGAGAAACACGCTTTTGAGATTGATCCGGATCATCTCGTCCCACATCGCCGTGCCCATCTCATCGAGCAGCGACACCGTGCAGATCCCGGCATTGTTGACCAGGATGTCCGGCGCACCGAAACGATCGATGATCGTGGCGAAGGCTTTGGTCACCGCCGCCTCGTCGCTGACATCGGCTGTAAGTGCCAAGCTGCGCCGACCACGATCCGCGACTGCTGACGCGGTTCGCGCCGCTCCATTGGCATTCTTGTCGATCACCACGACATCGGCACCCTCCTCGGCATAGGTGAGTGCTATTCCCTCACCGATCCCCGAGGCCGCCCCGGTCACCACCGCGAGGCGGTTCGCGAGCTTGCCCATGGCCTTCCGGTCGCTCATCTCTTCGTACCGATCCAGGCGAGCGTTTCGGCCGTGGTCATACGCCGGCAATAGCCCTTGAACAGGTCGATCGCATGGTCGTGGCGCTCCTTGGAGAAGGTGGCGCAGCCATCGGTGACGCAGACCGGGTAGAAACCCTGGTCGGCGGCATCGCGCACGGTGTGATCGACGCATTGATCGGTCAGGAAGCCGGTGATCACCAGCGTCTCGATTCCGATATTGCGCAGGAGATAGGCGATATTGGTCGAGTTGAAGACGCCGGACGAGCTCTTGGGAAGGACGATGTCGTCATCGCCCGGCGCCAGCATCTCCAGCACCTTCGCATCCCACGATCCCCTGGCGATGAAGAACCGCGACAGCTTGTAATCGAGGCTGCGGTCGCGCCCATCGGCCGTGAGGTTCTCCATCACCGTGTACATCACCTCGGCTCGGGCGCCGCGGAAAGCGGCGATCAGCGCCCGCAGGTTCGGCAGCACCACCTCGCGCAATTGTCGATCGAAATAGGGCTCGCGCTTCGCGACATCGGGGTTCCACACATGGTTCTGCGTGTCGACCAGCAGAAGGCAGGTCCGTTTGGCATCGAATGGCCCTTCGCGGGTGAGAACGGCGTCTTCCTTGCGTTCCTGCATCATGTCATCCTCAATTTTCAATAGACCACGAGATAGCGGCGGCAGAGCTCGTCGCCGTCGAAATCCTTGGCGAAGTCGAGCTCGGCCTTCTTGGCGTCGCGATAGGCGGTGAAGAAGCGCGGCGGCAGAAAGCCCTGGACCGTCTCGTCGGCATCGAGTGCCGCCAGCGCTTCGCCCAGATCCGACGGCAACCGCACGATGCCGCGCTTCTTGCGCTCTGCCTCCGGCAGGCTGCCCGGCTCCTGATTGAGCGTCGGCTCGGGCAGCGAGAGGTTCCGGCGACAGCCCTCGAGACCGGCCCGCAGCAGCACCGCGAGCTGAATATACGGATTGGCCGTGGCGTCGGCGGCACGGTACTCGAAATTGAACTGCTCGGCCTCGCTGCGCTCCGATGTGGCAAAGGTCGGGCAGATGCGGATGCCCGCCTCGCGATCGCGGAAGCCGATATTGGACCAGGCGGCACTCCAGGTGTTCGGCACCATGCGGAGATAGGAAACCGGCGTCGGCGCCGTGAAGGCGCACAGCGCCGGCA
>JBKOZY010000110.1:0-11045 GCA_046726135.1 Pseudomonadota bacterium
GAGCGGACCAGGGCCAGCGCCAGCTGGTTGGCCAGGAGCTCGTCATAGGCGAGGCGGAGCCGTGCCGGCGACTGCGATCCGGTGCCGTCGGGCTGAGCCGGGCGATGGATCGCGAGCAGCGCCTCCTTGAGCGAGGGCCAGCCGCGAGCCTGAAGCCAGGCCGGGTCCTGCCATTCGGGAAGCTCGGGCAGCTGGTCGAGAGCGCTGGCAACCGCCCGGGCGAGAACGCGGCCCGGCACGCCCGCGCTCAAGGGATAGAGCGGCTCGACCAAGGGCATGCGCTCGAAGGCGGCCGGCGTGACGACATGGTCGGGATGCACGATCTGCGGGCTGCCGCCATACCATTCGACGCGGCCCGAGACGAAGCGGGTCTCACCCTCGGGCAGGAGGCGGCGAAGCGACTCCGGATGAGCATTGAAATAAACGAGGCTCAGGGTTCCGGTCTGGTCGAAGCAGTCGATGCGGTAGGGGGCGCGCGGCGCGCGACGGGGTTGCGGGCGGTGCCGGCCGACGGTGACCTCGATGGTGGCAATGCCTTCGCCCGAGAGCTCGGCAATGCGGCAGCGGTGGCGGCGATCGACGGTGCCGGTCGGGAGATGGAACAGCAGGTCGACCAGGCGGGCGGTGGCGCCGTGGCCGGCATTCGGCCGCAACAGCCGGGCCAGCGCATTGTCAAATTTCGGGCCGATTCCCTTCAGGCCGCTGGCCGAGGCAAAGAGGGGATTGAGGAGACTCGGTCGCATGGTCGCCTCTCTTCATGACCGGGCTTGACTTGCCGATCCAGTGTTTTATGCGTTGCCGCCTCGCAAGCTCCCGCTCCGGGGGCGATGGAATGGCCCGATCGCATGAACGACAACCTTGGGGAGATCGAAACGCGGCGCCGGCGGCTGCTGTGGCGGGCGATGCATCGGGGTATGCGTGAACTCGATCTCATGCTCGGCGGTTTTGCCCAGATGCAGCTCCAAGGGATGAACGAGACCGAGCTGGCGGAGTTCGAGGAGATCGTGGCAAGCGCCGACAGCGACCTTCATGACTGGCTTCTCGGCGGCGTCCCGGTGCCGCAGGAGCGGCTGACCCCCATCATGGCCGCATTGCTGGCCTACCATCCGCCGCGCGGGGTTCACTCCAGAGCATGAAGCCTGTCGACCTCACCAAGGCTCTGTCGGTGCCGTTGCGCACCGTCATTTCCGGCACGCCGGAGGGCCTCGATGCGCTCATCCTCTCCGAGCTTGCCCGCGCCGCCACGCCGAAGCCGATCCTGCATCTCGCGCGCGACGATCACCGGCTTGCCATTCTTGCCGATGCGCTCGCCTTCTTTGCCCCCGATATCGAGGTGCTGGAGCTCCCGGCCTGGGACTGCCTGCCCTATGACCGGGTGTCGCCGGCGTCGCGGCTGGTGGCAACGCGGCTTGCGACACTGGCGCGGCTCCTCAACGATCCCCCGACACGGCCGCGGCTGGTGCTCAGCACGGTCAATGCGGCGATCCAGCGGGTGCCGCCGATGGCGGCGATCACCGCCGCAAGCTTCCATGCGGTCCCCGGCAACCGGGTGCCGATGGAGCAGTTCCTGACCTTCCTGCAGGAGGGCGGCTTCTCGCGCAGCGGCACGGTGGTCGACCCCGGCGACTTCGCGGTGCGGGGCGGCATCGTCGATCTTTATCCGCCGGGGGCGGAGCAGCCGGTCCGCCTCGATTTCTTCGGCGACATTCTGGAATCGATCAGGACCTTCGATCCCGACTCGCAGCGCTCGACCGGCCAGTTGCGCCGGCTGACCATCGATCCGGCCAATGAGGTGGTGCTCAACGAGGCGACGATTGCGCGGTTCCGCACCGGCTATGCCGCGGCCTTTCCCGGCGCCTCGCTCGCCGACCCGCTCTACGAGGCGGTATCGGCGGGGCGGCGCTATCCCGGCATGGAGCACTGGCTGCCGCTGTTCTACGAGAAGCTCGCGACGATTTTCGACTATCTCCCCGATGTGCCGCTGACCTTCGACCAGCTCACCGACGAGGCGCTGGCGTCGCGGCGGGAAGAGGTCGAGGAATATTATGCGGCGCGTATCGAGGCCAAGACGCGGGAGAATTTCGGGGCGCCGCCCTACAACCCGCTGAAGCCGGAGCGGCTCTATCTCGCCGCCGAGGAAGTCGCCGACAGCCTGCAGTCGCGCCCGGTGTTCCAGCTGACGCCGTTCGAGGTTCCGGAGACGGCGGCGACCCGGGTGATGTCGGTCGGCGGCCGCCAGGGGCGCAGCTTTGCCGCCGAGCGGGCGGAGGCCGGCCGCAATGTCTATCAGGCGGTGAAGCTTCATGCCGAGGCGTTGCGCAAGGCCGGCAAGCGGGTGCTGATCGCCGCCTGGTCGGAAGGGGCGCGGGACCGGCTCGAGACCATCCTGCGCGACCACGAGGTGTCGCCGCTGGCGGTGGTGCGCAACTGGGCCGAGGCGCTGGCGGCGCCGAAAGATGTCGTCTGCCTCGTGGTGCTCGGCCTCGAAAGCGGGTTCGAGACCGAGGATTTCGCCATCATCGGCGAGCAGGACATTCTCGGCGACCGGCTGGTGCGGCGGGCGCGGCGCCATCGCAAGGCCACCGACTTCATTGCCGAGCTGCAAAGCCTGACGCCGGGCGACCTCGTCGTCCATGTCGAGCATGGCATCGGCCGCTTCGAGGGCCTCAAGGTCATCGACGTCCAGGGCGCGCCGCATGACTGCCTGCATCTGTCCTATGCCGGCGGCGACCGGCTGTTCCTGCCGGTGGAGAATATCGAGCTGGTCTCGCGCTTCGGGTCGGACGAAGCAGGCGTCCAGCTCGACCGGCTCGGCAGCGGCGCCTGGCAGGCCCGCAAGTCGAAGCTCAAGGAGCGGGTGCGCGAGATCGCCGACGAGCTCATCCGCACCGCGGCTGCCCGCCAGCTGCGCCCTGGCGAGGTGCTGGCGCCGCCCGACGGGCTCTATGACGAGTTCTGCGCCCGCTTCCCCTACGAGGAGACCGAGGACCAGCTCACCGCCATCCAGGCGGTGCTGCAGGATCTGCAATCGGGACGGCCGATGGATCGGCTGATCTGCGGCGACGTCGGCTTCGGCAAGACCGAGGTGGCGCTGCGCACCGCCTTTGTCGCCGCGATGGCCGGCAAGCAGGTGGCGGTGGTGGTGCCGACAACGCTGCTGGCGCGCCAGCATTATGCCACCTTCAGCGAACGCTTCCAGGAGCTGCCGATCAAGATCGCTCATGCATCGCGACTCACCCCGCGAAAGGATCTTGTCGCCACCAAGGCGGGGATCGTCTCGGGCGATATCGACATCGTGGTCGGGACGCATGCGCTGCTGACCGGCAATGCGAAGTTCCGCGCGCTCGGCCTTCTGGTGATCGACGAGGAGCAGCATTTCGGCGTCAAGCACAAGGAGCGCCTGAAGGAGCTGAGGGCCAATGTGCATGTGCTCACCCTCACCGCGACGCCGATCCCGCGCACCCTGCAGCTGGCGCTGTCGGGGGTCAGGGAGCTGTCGCTCATCACCACGCCGCCGCTCGACCGGCTGGCGGTCAGGACCTTCATCTCGCCCTTCGACCCGGTGATCATCCGCGAGCACCTGCTGCGCGAGCTCTATCGCGGCGGCCAGAGCTTCTTCGTGGTGCCGCGGATCGCCGATCTCAAGGACATGGCCGAGTTCCTGAAGACCCAGGTGCCGGAGGTCAAATTCGCCATCGCCCATGGCCGGCTGGCGGCGACCGAGCTCGACGACGTGATGACGGCGTTCTACGAGCGCAAATATGACGTGCTGCTCGCCACAACCATCATCGAGTCGGGGCTCGACATCCCGAGCGCCAACACCCTCATCGTCCACCGCTCCGACATGTTCGGACTGGCGCAGCTCTATCAGCTGCGCGGCCGGGTCGGGCGCTCGAAGCAGCGGGCCTATGCGCTCCTGACGGTACCGCCGAGCAAGCCGCTGACAGCGGCCGCCGAAAAGCGCCTCAAGGTGCTGCAGTCGCTCGACTCGCTCGGCGCCGGCTTCTCGCTGGCGAGCCACGACCTCGATATTCGCGGCGCCGGCAATCTCCTCGGCGAGGAGCAGTCAGGCCACATCAAGGAGGTCGGATTCGAGCTCTATCAGGCGATGCTGGAGGAGGCGGTGGCAAGCCTGCGCAGCGGCGGCAAGGAGGTGCTGGAGGAAGGTTCCTGGTCGCCGCAGATCAATATCGGCACTGCCGTGCTGATCCCCGAGGCCTTCATCCCCGATCTGCAGGTCCGGCTCGGCATCTATCGGCGGCTGGCCGACGTCGAGACCCAGACCGATCTCGACGGCTTTGCCGCCGAGCTCGCCGACCGGTTCGGCCGTCTGCCTGAGGAGGTGCGCCATCTGCTCGAGGTGGTGGCGATCAAGCTGATGTGCCGCGCCGCCAATGTGGCGAGCATCGATGCCGGCCCGAAGGGAGCGCTGATCGGCCTGCGCGATGGGCGGTTCGCCAATCCGGAGGCACTGGTCCAGTGGATCACCGGCCAGGGGTCGCGCGCCAAGCTCAGGCCCGATATGAAGATCGTGATCATGCGGGACTGGGACAGCCCGGAGCAGCGGCTCAAGGGGTCGCGCCAGATCATGGGCGACCTTGTCAAGCTCGCCACAGTGTGACTGGGGGTGCGTGGAAAAATGCATCAATGTCGCAGAATTACCACATTTTCTGTTGAGTTTGCGCAACACTTCTTTCAATTTTGTGCCGCGAGGCGTATGACAGCCGGCCGAAGGTCGGACCGGGCTTGTTGCCCATGACCGCTCGCCGGTGCTGAGCAGCTGGGGTGAATGGGGACGTCGTCGGGTATGTCAGTGGCGCTGAACAATGAGGAGCTGACGGTTCGCCATGATCGGCGCAGCCTCCTCGAAAGCATCGACCCGGGCAAGGCGTCCTGGCCGACGCGGCTCGGCCTGCCGCTGGTGCTGCTGTCGGTGATCAGCGGACTGGCGACCTTCATCATCCTGACCGGTCTCACCTCGCTCCAGCCGTCGCGCGAGATCGTCATTCTGTTCCTGGGTCTCAACGGCGTGCTGGTCGCGCTGATGGCGCTGCTGATCGGCTGGCAGGTCTGGGGCCTGCTGTCGGCGCGCCGCCAGCAACTTGCCGGCTCGGGCCTCCATGTGCGGATCGTGGCGCTGCTCAGCCTGTTCGCGGCGGTGCCGGCGCTGGTCGTCGCGGTGTTCGCGACGGTGACGCTCAATCGCGGCCTCGATGCCTGGTTCTCGGAGCGCACGCGCAACATCGTGAACCGCGCCGAGAGCGTCGCCGAGGCCTATATTGCCGAGCAGGGCGAGGTGGCGCGCGGCGATATCGTGTTCATTGCCCAGGATCTGTCGCAGCAGCGCGACCTGTTCGACAATGATCGGCCGACCTTCATCCGCCGCCTTGCCACCCATGCGGCGTTCCGCAGCCTGTCCGGCGCCTTTGTGATCGATGCGGCGCACAAGCGCGTCGATGCAAGCGCCACGGCCAATCCGCAGATCACGTTCCGGCCGCCCGACTCGGCCATGCTCGAGACCGCCAAGGAAGGCAAGCTCGTGCTGATCGGGCCGGCGGACGGGGGCAACGTGATCCGCGCGCTGATCAAGCTGGATAACTTTCCCAATCACTTCCTCTATGTCTATCGGCTGGTCAATCCCTCGGTGGTCGAGCAGCTGGAGAAGGCGCGCGAGGAGAAGCTCGAATATGACCGGCTGCTCAATCAGCGGGCCGGTCTGCAGGTCACCTTCGCGCTGCTCTATTCGGGGCTTGCCTGCATCTTCCTTCTGGCCGCCATCTGGCTCGGCCTGTGGTTTGCCAACCGCTTGGCCAATCCGATCGCCGGGCTGGTGGCGGCGGCGCGCCAGGTCTCGGAGGGCGATCTCGATGCCAAGGTGCCGGTCGCGCCGGGCACCGGCGACCTTGCGACCTTGACCTCGACCTTCAACAGCATGACAAGCCAGCTCAAGTCGCAGCATGACGACCTGATGTCGGCCAATCTCCTGCTCGATGCCCGTCGCCGCTTCACCGAGGCGGTGCTCGCGGGAGTCAGCGCCGGCGTGATCGGCCTCGATGCCGCGACGCGGATCACCCTTGCCAATCGCAGCGCGTCGCAGCTTCTCGGCATCAATCTCGAGCGCATGACCGGTCTGCCCTTCGACGGCGCGGTCGAGCCGATGGCGGGGGTCCTGCGCCAGGCGATGGCCAAGCTCTCCGGCACGGCGGTCGGCCAGGTCAACATGCGGGTCGAGGGCCAGGAGCGGAACTTCGTGGTGCGGGTCACCACCGAGCGCTCGAGCGAGGACGAGCATGGCTATGTGGTGACCTTCGACGACATCACCGAGCTTGTGTCGGCGCAGCGCAACTCGGCCTGGGCCGACATCGCGCGGCGGATCGCCCATGAGATCAAGAACCCGCTGACCCCGATCCAGCTGTCGGCGGAGCGGCTCAAGCGGAAATATTCGGCCGAGATCAAAAGCGACCCGCAGATCTTCGAGCAATGCACCTCGACGATCATCCGCCAGGTCGGCGACATCGGGCGCATGGTGGACGAGTTCTCGTCCTTCGCCCGGATGCCGGCGGCCCAGCTCCAGACGGAGGATCTCGGCGAGGTGGTGCGGCAGGCGACAGTGCTGCAGCGGGTGAGCGCGAGCAATAGCGAATATTCGACGAGCCTGCCGGAGACCGGCCCGATGATCGGGATCGACCGCCGGCTGGTCGCCCAGGCGGTCACCAATCTCGTCAAGAATGCCGGCGAGGCGATCGAGGCACGATTGCAAAGTGAGCCGGGCGGCAAGGGGCATATCCGCGTCGTCATCCGCGAGCTCGAAGACCAGGTCCATGTCGATGTGATGGATGACGGCATCGGGCTGCCCAAGGAAAACCGCTCGCGGCTGACCGAGCCCTATGTGACAACGCGCGAGAAGGGCACGGGACTAGGACTGGCGATCGTCAAGCGCATCATGGAGGAGCACGGGGGCCGGGTAACGCTCGGGGATGCGCCGGATGATTTCTTCGGGGGAAAGGGTGCGCTGGTGCGGCTGATCTTTCCACGCGACTCCGGAGGATCGGTGGCACAGGCGACCGAACAGGTGGAAACTGTAGGGGCTTGAAGCGATGGCTGCTGACATCCTGATCGTTGACGACGAGGCCGACATTCGCGAGCTGATCGGCGGGATACTCGAAGATGAAGGATACGAGGCCCGGCTTGCCGCCGACAGCGATTCGGCGCTTCAGGCGATCGCCGATCGCAAGCCATCGATGGTGGTGCTCGATATCTGGCTGCAGGGATCGCGGCTCGACGGGCTCGAGCTGCTCGAGGTGATCAAGGAACGCCATCCGGATCTGCCGGTGGTCATCATCTCGGGTCACGGCAATATCGAAACCGCGGTGTCGGCGATCAAGCGCGGCGCCTATGACTATATCGAAAAGCCGTTCAAGGCGGACCGGCTGGTGCTGGTGGTCGGACGCGCCTTGGAGAATTGGCGACTCCGGCGCGAGAACGAGGATCTGCGCGGCCGGACCGGCGCCGACAGCGAGCTGATCGGCAATTCGGCGGCAATGCGCCAGCTGCGGGCAACGCTGAAGAAGGTGGCGCCGACCAACAGCCGGGTGCTGATCATCGGCGCCATGGGGTCTGGCAAGGAGCTGACGGCACGGGTGCTGCATGGCTGGTCGCATCGTTCGGAGGCCCCCTTCGTCATCCTGCCGGCGGCCACCATGGCGCCGGAGCGGATCGAGGCCGAGCTGTTCGGCACCGAGGATCCGAGCGGCGGCGTGCAGCGGACCGGCGCGCTCGAGGAGGCGCATGGCGGAACGCTCTATATCGACGAGGTCGCCGACATGCCGGTCGAGACCCAGGGCAAAGTGGTGCGGGCGCTGGTCGAGCAGACCTTCCTCAGGGTCGGGGGGACCAAGAGGGTGCGGGTCGACGTCCGCATCGTGTCGTCAACGAGCCGCGACCTCGAGGCGCTGATCGCCCAGGGTCGGTTCCGCGAAGACCTGTTCCACCGGCTGAGCGTGGTGCCGGTCCGGGTACCGACCCTCTCCGAGCGGCGTGAAGACATCGTCGATCTCGTTGAACATTTCGTGAAGCAGTATTCGGTCGTATCGGGCCAGGCGCGGCGAAACATCGCCCAGGATGCCCTCGCCATCCTGCAGATGCATGAATGGCCCGGAAATGTCCGCCAGCTGCGCAACAATGTGGAGCGCCTGCTGATCCTGGTCGGCGGCGATGCCGGCACCGAGATCACCGCGGCGATGATGCCGGCCGATCTCGATGCAACCATCGCCACCCAGGTCAATGGCGCCGGCGCGGAGCATTTGATGGCGATGCCGCTCAGGGATGCACGAGAGGCATTCGAGCGCGACTATCTCGCCGCCCAGCTTGGTCGATTCGGCAACAACATCTCGAAGACAGCGGCTTTTGTCGGCATGGAGCGCTCGGCCCTCCATCGCAAGCTGAAGCTGCTCGGCATCGGGGCAAATGCCCGGGCCGAAGACGGTGCGGAGGCGTAAATCCCGCCTGACGCAAGTGCCGTGCAACCCCTGGAGATTGACACTGGCCGTCAAAAATCCGAGATGTAGCGTTGCGGAAGGATCAACGCCGATCGCGTCAGCTCGCGGTTCGAGGATGGGCGGGAGTGAAGGACGAGATCATCCCAGGAAGGGCAACAACACGAATGGCGCAAGAAAAGCCGCAAAACCTGCAAGACACTTTTCTCAATCATGTCCGCAAGCATAAGATCCCGCTCACCGTATTCCTGGTGAACGGGGTCAAGCTCCAGGGCATGATCACCTGGTTCGATAATTTCTGCGTGTTGCTGCGTCGTGACGGCATGTCGCAACTCGTCTACAAACACGCGATCTCCACAATCATGCCGGGCCAGCCGGTGTCGATGTTCGAGGATGACACCGGTGACCGCTGACGGCCGCCCGTGACCGATAGCAACGCCGCAACCCGAGCCCTGGTGCTCCATGTCGAGTTCAGGTCGCGGGTACGCGGGCGTAATGCTGCGGGAAGCGGGGGGCGCACGCCGGCATCGCGCTTGAGCGAGGCGGTGGGGCTGTCAAGCGCCATCGATCTCGCCATCGTCGATTCGGCGATCGTCATGCTGGCCGCGCCGCATCCGGCGACGCTGCTCGGCCCCGGCAAGGTCGCCGAGATCGCGACGGTGGTCGAGGAGGACGAGATCGAGCTCGTGGTGATCAATGCCCAGCTGGCGCCGGGGCAGCAGCGCAATCTCGAACGGGCGTTCAAGGCCAAGGTGGTCGACCGCACCGGGTTGATCCTCGAGATCTTCGGCGAGCGGGCACGCACCCGCGAGGGGGCGCTGCAGGTCGAGCTCGCCCATCTCGAATATCAGAAGAGCCGGCTGGTGCGGTCGTGGACGCATCTCGAGCGGCAACGCGGCGGCTTCGGCTTCCTCGGTGGTCCCGGCGAAACGCAGCTCGAGACCGACCGGCGGCTGATCCAGGAGCGGATCGCCAGGATCGAGCGCGATCTCGAGCGGGTGAAGCGGACGCGCGGGCTTCATCGCAAGACGCGCGAGCGGGTACCCTATCCGGTGGTGGCGCTGGTCGGCTACACCAATGCCGGCAAGTCGACGCTGTTCAATGCGCTGACCCATGCCGGGGTGGATGCGCGCGACCTCTTGTTCGCGACGCTCGATCCGACGATGCGCCAGGTCACGCTGCCGCAGGGGCGCCGCATCATCCTCTCCGACACGGTCGGCTTCATCTCCGACCTGCCGACGACACTGGTGGCGGCATTCCGCGCGACGCTGGAAGAGGTGATCGAGGCCGAGATCGTGCTGCATGTGCGCGATATCGCGCATGAGGAGAGCGATGCGCAGGCTGCCGACGTCGAAGGCGTGCTCGCCGATCTTGGCATCGACGAGGAACGGCGCAGCCACCTCATCGAGGTGTGGAACAAGGCGGACCTGGTGCCGCCGGACCGCCTGCAGGTGTTGCAGGAGCTGGCGGGGCGGCAGGGCAGGGTGATCGTCTCGGCGGTGACGGGGCAGGGACTCGAGGAGCTTCTGTCGCTGATCGAACAGCGGCTGGCCGAGGCACTGAGCGTGGTCGAGATCACGCTCGCCGCCGCCGAGGGCGAGAATCTCGCCTGGATCTATGAGCATGGCGAGGTGCTGTCGCGGCACGAGGCCGACGGGGCGATCACGGTGGTCGCCCGCTTCGACGAGAAGCGCCTCAGCCTCGCCGAGCGGCGCTTCGGCGCGGGATTGCGCCGGCTCGACAGCGCCCGCCGGGCGGCCGAGTAGAGGCGATGGGACTGGGGCTCAAACGAAACCTTCGGGCGCTGGCGCGCAGCGTCGGGCCGCGTCTCGCCGGCCTCGCGGTGCTGGTGGCGGCGATCCTGCTCAGGGTGCTCGATCCGGCGCCGCTCGAAGTGCTGCGGCTGAAGACGTTCGATCTCTATCAGATGGCGTTTCCGCGGGTGCCGTCGGAGCAGCGGGTGGTGATCGTCGACATCGACGAGGAAAGCCTCAACGTCTATGGGCAATGGCCGTGGCCGCGCACCCGGATCGCCCAGCTCGTCGATGCCATCACCACTGCCGGGGCGGTGGCGATCGCCTTCGACATCATGTTCCCGGAACCCGACCGCATGTCGCCCAAGGAATATATGGCGACGCTGTCGAATGTCGATGCGCCGGTTCGCGATGCGCTGCTGAAGCTGCCGTCGAACGACGATGTGCTGGCGGCGGCGATCGCCCGCTCGCGGGTCGTGCTCGGCCATACCGGCTATCACCGCAAGGTCGCCCAGACGCATGCGGCGAGCGAGACCCAATCGATGCTGGCGACGATCGGGCCGGACCCGACGCCGTTCCTGCTGAGCTTCCCCGGCATCATCCGCAACATTCCCGCGCTCGAGGCGGCAGCGGCGGGGCGCGGGGTGCTGACGGTCGGGCATGATCGCGACGGCGTGGTCCGGCGGGTGCCGCTGGTGGTGCTGGCGGAGGACATCGTGCGGCCGGCGCTGGCGCTCGAGCTGCTCCGGGTGGCGACCGGCGGCGGTGCGATCATCATTCGCTCCAACGATATCGG
>JBKOZY010000111.1:0-6223 GCA_046726135.1 Pseudomonadota bacterium
TGCGTGATACTTCTTGGACCGCCGAACGGTCTTCTTCATCACCGGATGCGTAAAGCGGCGCTCGACGAGGACCACGATGGTCTTGTCGTTCTTGTCGCTCACCACCACACCCTGCAAAATGCGCTTCGGCATGAAGCTCGAGCTCCTATTTCGTCGTCGCTGCAGCGCGCTCGGCCTGCACCGTCTTCAGGCGCGCAATGTCGCGCCGGACCTGGCGCACCCGCGCCGTGTTCTCGATCTGGCCTGACGCCTTCTGGAAGCGCAGGTTGAATTGCTCCTTCTTGAGCTTCATCAGCTCGTCTCCCAGCGCATCGTCGGTGAGCGCCCTGACGTCACTTGGTTTCATCGCCTGAACCTCTGACCACACATCACGCTTCACCGAGCCGCGCCACGAAGCGCGTCTTGATCGGCAGCTTGGCAGCGCCCAGCCGCATCGCCTCCTCGGCGACCTCGCGGGAGACGCCGTCGATCTCGAACATGATGCGCCCCGGCTTGACCCGGGCCGCCCAGAACTCGACCCCGCCCTTGCCCGAGCCCATGCGCACTTCCGTCGGCTTCTTGGTCACCGGCACATCCGGAAAGATGCGGATCCACACGCGGCCGGCACGTTTCATATGCCGTGTCATGGCGCGCCGCGCCGCCTCGATCTGCCGGGCGGTCACCCGTTCCGGCTCCATCGCCTTGAGCCCGAAGGCGCCGAAATTCAACTCGGTGCCACCTTTGGCGGCGCCTTTGATCCGGCCCTTGAATTGCTTGCGGAACTTGGTCCGTTTCGGTTGCAGCATGTCGGTGATCCAGCCTCGTGTTAAGCGGCCTCGCGGGGCTGCCGACGCCCGCCGCCTTCTTGCTGCTCGGCCAGCTTCTTGTCCTGGGCCATCGGGTCATGGTCGAGGATCTCACCCTTGAAGATCCACACCTTGACGCCGATCGTGCCATAGGCGGTGACCGCGGTCGCCGTGCCATAATCGATATCGGCGCGCAGCGTGTGCAGCGGCACGCGCCCCTCGCGGTACCACTCGACCCGCGCGATCTCGGCGCCGCCGAGCCGCCCGGAACAGGTGATCCGGATGCCCTCGGCGCCCATCCGCAAGGCCGACTGCACCGCCCGCTTCATGGCCCGCCGGAACGCCACACGGCGCTCGAGCTGCTGGGCGATGTTCTCGGCGACGAGCGTCGATTCGGTCTCGGGCTTGCGCACCTCGACGATGTTGAGATGGACCTCCGAGTCGGTCATCTTCGAGATCTCGCGCCGCAGCTTCTCGATATCGGCACCCTTCTTGCCGATGACCACGCCGGGCCGCGCCGAATAGATCGTCACCCGGCACTTCTTGTGCGGCCGCTCGATGACGATGCGGGCGATCCCGGCCTGCTTCAGCTGCTCCTCGAGGAACGAGCGGATCTTGAGATCCTCGTGCAGCAGCCGGCGATAGTCGCTGCGATTGGCGTACCAGCGCGAATCCCAGGTGCGATTGATCCCGAGGCGAAGACCTACGGGGTTGACTTTCTGGCCCATCAGGCAACCTCCTCCACCTGCCTCACCACGATGGTGAGCTGGCTGAAGAACTTCTCGATCCGGCCGACGCGGCCACGTGCCCGCGGCGACCAGCGTTTCATCACCATGTTCTTGCCGACATAGGCTTCGGCGACCACCAGCTCGTTGATGTCGAGATCGTGGTTGTTCTCGGCATTGGCGATCGCCGATTCGAGCGTCTTCTTGACGTCGCTGGCGATGCGCCGGCGCGAGAAGGTCAGATCGGCGAGCGCCGAATCGACCTTCTTGCCGCGAATGATCGAGGCGACGTCATTGAGCTTGCGCGGGCTCACCCTGAGCAGCCGCGTCACCGCCCGCGCCTCATTGTCGGCGACAACCCGCTTGTTCTTCGGCTTGCCCATCGCTCAGCTCCTCTTCGCCTTCTTGTCGGAGCCATGGCCATGATAGGTCCGGGTCGGCGCAAACTCGCCGAGCTTGTGCCCGACCATCTCCTCCGAGACAAGCACCGGTATGTGCTTGTTGCCATTGTGAACGGCAAAGGTCAGGCCGACGAATTGCGGCAGGATCGTCGAGCGCCGCGACCATGTCTTGATGGCCTGGTTGCGCCCCGATGAGCGCACCTGCTCGGCCTTCTTGAGCAGATAGCCGTCGACGAACGGACCTTTCCAGAGTGAACGAGCCACGGTCTACCTCTACTTCTTCTTCAGATGGCGCGAGCGCACGATGAACTTGTCGGTCGACTTGTTGCTGCGCGTCTTCTTGCCCTTGGTCGGCTTGCCCCACGGCGTCGCCCAGTGCTTGCCGCCATTGGTGCGCCCGCCATTGGGATGATCGATCGGGTTCATCGCGATGCCGCGGGTCTGCGGACGGATGCCGCGCCAGCGCGACCGGCCTGCCTTGCCCACCACCTCGTTGAGATGATCGGGATTGGACACCGCACCGACCGTCGCCAGGCAGTCGGCCAGCACCAGCCGGGTCTCCCCCGACTTGAGCTTGAGGATCACATAGCCCTGGTCGCGGCCGGCGAGCTGCGCATAGGAGCCGGCAGAGCGCGCCAGCTGCCCGCCCTTGCCCGGCTTCAGCTCGATATTGTGCACGATGGTGCCGACCGGCATGCTGCCCATCGGCATGGCATTGCCGGGCTTCACGTCGACATTCTGGCCGGCCACCACGCTGTCGCCGGCCTTCAGGCGCTGCGGCGCGAGAATATAGGCAAGCTCGCCATCCTCATAGCGGATGAGGGCGATATAGCCGGTCCGGTTGGGATCGTATTCCAGCCGCTCGACGCTCGCCGGCACGTCGAACTTGCGCCGCTTGAAATCGACCAGCCGATAGGTCCGCTTATGGCCGCCGCCGCGATGGCGCGAATTGATCCGCCCGTCCGAACCGCGGCCGCCCGACTTGGTCAGCCCCTCGGTCAGCTTCTTGACCGGCTTGCCGTTCCACAGCCCGTCGCGGTCGACGATCACCACGTGACGTTGGCCGGGGCTGGTCGGTTTGAAATGCTTAAGTGCCATGGCTCATTGCCTCTTCGTCAAAGACCCGTCATCACGTCGATGAACTGGCCTTCTTCCAGCGTCACCACCGCCTTCTTGACGTCGCTCTGCCTGCCCTTGATGCCGCGAAACCGCCGGGACTTGCCTTTGCGCACAAGCGTGTTGACACCCTTCACCTTGACCTTGAACAGGCCCTCGACCGCCGCCTTGATGTCCGACTTCGTCGCCTGCAGCGCCACATTGAAGATCACCTGATTGTTGTTGGCGCACATCGTCGCCTTCTCGGTGATCGCCGGGCTGCGGATGACGTCGTAGAAATCGATCGGCTTCAGTTTCTGCTTCATTTGAAGCGCTCCTCGAGGGCCGCAACCGCCGCCTTGGTCAGCACCAGTTTGCGGCGCCGCAGAATGTCATAGACGTTGATCCCCTGCACCGGGAGCACATCGATGTTCGCCAGGTTGCGCGCCGCCAGCGCGAAATTGGCGTCGACCTGCGCGCCATCGATGACCAGCGCATTGTCGAGCCCGAGCTTGGCGAATGCCAGCCGCAGCGACTTGGTCTTGGGCTCGCCGACGCTCGCCATGTCGAGGACCACGAGCTCTTCCGCCCGCGCCTTGGCCGACAGCGCATGGCGCAGCGCCAGCGCCCTCACCTTCTTGGGCAGGTCGATGGCATGGCTGCGCGGCCGCGGCCCGAACGCCTTGCCGCCGCCGACGAAGATGCCGGCCCGCCGCGACCCGTGGCGGGCTCCGCCCGAGCCCTTCTGATTGCCGAGCTTCTTGGTGGTGCGATTGACCTCGCCGCGGGTCTTGGCATGGTGCGTGCCGGCCTGTCGCTTGGCGAGCTGCCACACCACCATCCGATGCAGGATGTCCTGCCGCGGCTCGAGACCGAAGATCGCGTCCGACAGCTCGAGGGTGCCGGCGCTCTCGGCGCTGAGGGTCTGGATATCGGCTTTCATGGCTCTTGCCCCTTCCTCAGCCTTGCGACGCCGCCGCATCGCCCTCGGGCATGCGGAACCTGCCGGGCACCGGCACGCCGTCCGGAAGCTTCCGCTTGACCGCGTCCCTGAGATGCACCCAACCGCCCTTGGCGCCCGGGACCGCGCCCCGCACCATGATCAGCCCGCGCTCGACATCGGTGCCGACCACCTCGATATTCTGCGTCGTCACCTTCTCATTGCCGAGCTGACCGGCCATCTTCTTGCCGGCGAAAGTCCGCCCCGGCGACTGGCGCTGGCCGGTCGAGCCGTGCGAGCGATGGCTGATCGACACGCCGTGGCTGGCCCGCAGGCCCCCGAAGTTCCAGCGCTTCATCGGGCCCTGAAAGCCTTTGCCGATGCTGATGCCGGAGACGTCGACGAACTGGCCCTTGACGAAGTGATCGGCGGTGATCTCCGCGCCCACCGCAATCAGGTTCTCCGGGCTCACCCGGAACTCGGCGAGTTTGCGTTTCGGCTCGATCTTGGCCACCGCGAAGCCGCCGCGCTCAGCCTTGCTCAGCCGGTTCGGCTTGGCCCGGCCGGAACCGATCTGCAACGCCGTATAGCCATGCTTGTCCGCGGTCTTGTGACCGATGACCTGGCAGTTCTCGAGCTTGAGCACGGTCACCGGGATATGCTCGCCGTCATCGGTGAACACCCGCGTCATGCCCAGTTTCTGTGCGATGACACCTGAACGCATCGCCATGCTCCTCTTCAGCTCCGCTAGAGCTTGATCTCGACATCGACACCGGCAGCGAGGTCGAGCTTCATCAGCGCATCGACCGTCTGCGGCGTCGGATCCACAATGTCCAAGAGACGCCGGAATGTCCGCATCTCGAACTGTTCGCGGCTCTTCTTGTCGACATGCGGCGAGCGGTTCACGGTGAACCGCTCCACCCGCGTCGGCAGCGGAACCGGACCGCGCACCCGCGCACCCGTGCGCTTGGCAGTGTGCACGATCTCGCTGGCCGAGCCGTCAAGCACCCGGTGATCGAAGCCTTTCAGGCGGATGCGGATGCTGTTCTGCCGCTGTTGTCTCTGTCTTGCCATCGCCCTGTTCCGCTATTCGATGATCGAAGCGACGACGCCGGCGCCGACGGTTCTGCCGCCTTCGCGGATGGCGAAGCGCAGCTTCTCCTCCATGGCAATCGGCGTGATCAGCTCGACCGTCATCGTCACATTGTCCCCCGGCATCACCATCTCTGTGCCCTCGGGAAGCGTCACCACCCCCGTCACATCGGTCGTCCGGAAGTAGAATTGCGGCCGGTAATTGGTGAAGAACGGCGTGTGCCGCCCACCCTCCTCCTTGGTCAGGATATAGGCCTCCGCCGTGAACTTCTTGTGCGGCTTGATCGAACCGGGCTTCGCCAGCACCTGGCCGCGCTCCACCCCGTCGCGGTCGACGCCGCGCAGCAGGCACCCGACATTGTCGCCGGCCTCCCCCTGGTCCAAAAGCTTGCGGAACATCTCGACCCCCGTCACCGTCGACTTCGTCGTCGGACGGATGCCGATGATCTCGACCTCCTCGCCAACCTTCACCACACCGCGCTCGATCCGCCCCGTCACCACCGTGCCGCGCCCCGAGATCGAGAACACATCCTCGATCGGCATCAAAAACGGCTGGTCCTTCGGACGGTCAGGCTGCGGTATATAGCGATCGACCGCCTCCATCAGCTCCAACACCGAATCCCGCCCGAGCTTGGCTTCGCGGTCCTCCAGCGCACACAATGCCGAGCCCTTGATCACCGGGATCTCATCGCCAGGAAACTCATAGGAGCTCAACAGCTCGCGAACCTCCATCTCGACAAGCTCGATCAGCTCCGGATCGTCAACCATGTCCACCTTGTTCATGTAGACAACCAGCGCCGGAACCCCCACCTGCCGCGCCAGCAAAATGTGCTCGCGCGTCTGCGGCATCGGACCGTCCGCCGCCGACACAACCAGGATCGCTCCGTCCATCTGCGCCGCCCCGGTGATCATGTTCTTCACATAATCCGCATGCCCAGGGCAGTCGACATGCGCGTAATGACGGTTCTTCGTCTGATACTCAACATGCGCCGTCGAAATCGTGATCCCACGCGCCCGCTCCTCGGGCGCCTTGTCAATCTGGTCATACGCCGTATACGTCGCCCCGCCCGTCTCCGCCAAAATCTTGGTAATCGCCGCCGTCAACGACGTCTTCCCATGGTCAACATGACCAATCGTCCCAATATTGCAGTGCGGCTTCGATCGCTCAAACTTCGCTTTGGCCAT
>JBKOZY010000112.1:0-2776 GCA_046726135.1 Pseudomonadota bacterium
GAGTGCCGAAAAGCGACACCCCGAAAAGCTCATTGGCCCACATGTCGAGCCCCCCTGCCGCGAGCCCGCCATAGAGCCCCAGCTTCGACCATAACGGCTTGACATTGCGCACCATCTTGAGCTCGCGGTGGATCCACGAACCTTCATAGGCGGCTTGATAGTCTGCGAGTTCGTCGCCGGATCGGCCGGCCTGAATGGCGGCGAATGCACTCTCCGCCGCCAGCATCCCCGATTTCATCGCATTGTGGGATCCCTTGATCCGCGGAACATTGACCAAGCCCGCCGCGCAACCTATCAGCGCGCCTCCCGGGAAATAGAGCCGCGGAACCGACTGAAGCCCGCCCTCGGTGATGGCGCGGGCGCCGTAGGCGATGCGCCGGCCACCTTCTAGCACCGGCTTGATCAGCGGATGGTGCTTGAACCGCTGGAACTCCATATAGGGGTAGAGATAGGGGTTTGCATAGTTGAGATGGACCACGAAGCCAATCGACACCAGATTGTCCTCGAGATGATACATGAAGGAGCCGCCGCCGGTGTCCTGGCCGAGCGGCCAGCCCAGCGTGTGGGTGACCTGACCGCGCCGATGCACTTCGGGCCTGACCTCCCACAGCTCTTTCATGCCCAGCCCGAATTTCTGCGGCTCACGGTCTCTGGCGAGGTCGAAACGGTCGATGATGCGCCGGGCGAGAGAGCCCCGCGCCCCTTCGGCGATCAGCACATATTTGCCGATCAGCTCCATCCCCGGTTGGTAATCGGGCTTCGGCTGGCCCTGACGGTCGAGCCCGAACACCCCTGCGACAACCCCGCGCACCGCGCCATTGTCGGCGAGCACCAGGTCCGAGCAGGCAAAGCCGGGATAGACCTCGACACCGAGTGCCTCGGCCTCCTTGGCGAGCCACCGGCAGACATTCCCGAGCGACACCGCATAGTTGCCGTGATTGTTCATGAGTCTCGGCAAAAGGACGTTGGGAATGCGCAGCGAGCCCTTGGAGCTCAGCATGAAGAAGCGGTCATCGCTGACCTCGGTATTGAGCGGCGCGCCCCGTTCCCGCCAATCGGGAATGAGCTCGTTCAAGGCGATGGGATCGATCACCGCACCGGAGAGTATGTGAGCGCCGATTTCCGACCCTTTTTCCAGCACGCAGACCGATATGTCGGTGCCCGCCGCGCCCGCCAGCTGCTTGAGGCGGATGCCTGCCGCCAGACCGGCCGGCCCGCCGCCGACGATCACCACGTCAAACTCCATCGACTCGCGCTCAACCTGTTGCGCTTCCATTGTGTCCCATCGCCTTTTGGCTCGACCTTGATTGCGCCTGTTATAGTCGACAACGCTGTCGAGACAATTCCCCGATTGCGGCGGAAGCGGTGCGGACGACGCCATCCGGTGGTGTCGACATGACCTCTCAAGGAATCGACGCGCTGAGCCGTTCCGACGCGCTCGCCCTGCTGCGATGGTTGATCGACATGGGGGCCGACGAGGCGACCGGTCCTGTCGCGGTGGACCGCTTCACCGAAGCCGATCGGATTCATGCTGCTCCACCCCGGATGGCCTCGCCGATGCCGCGGACCCCGTCCATCACCGCGTCGCCTCCCCCTTCCCCGGCTGCGCCGGCTTTCCCGCAACTCGGCGGCTCGGCCGGCGACGCAATCGCCCTTGCTGCTGCCTGCAACAGCTTCGCCGAGATCGCGGCGGCGCTTGTCACCTTCGACGCTTGTCCCTTGAAGCGTACCGCCACCAATCTCGTCTATATCGACGGCAATCCGGAGGCGCGCCTGCTGTTCATCGGTGAGGCGCCAGGACGCGAGGAGGATCTGACAGGGAAACCATTCGTCGGACGTTCCGGTCAACTCCTCGACAAGATGCTGGCGGCAATCGGCCTGTCGCGTGGTGCCGCCGATCCATCGCGGGGCGTCCTCATTACCAATCTCATCTTCTGGCGGCCGCCCGGAAACCGCAAGCCGACGGAGGCCGAAACCCTGATGTGCCTGCCCTTTGTCCGCCGCACCATCGAGCTCGCGCGTCCGCGCGCCATTGTCTGCCTCGGCGCCACCCCTGCCCAGCGACTCAGCGGAACCACCGAGGGCATTCTCGCGCTCAGGGGCAAGTGGCGCCAGCACCGGACGCAGGTCGGTTCCTCGATCCCTCTCCTGCCGACGCTGCACCCCGCCTATCTGCTGCGGCAGCCGGCCCAGAAGCGCCTCGCCTGGCGCGACTTCCTGACACTGAGCGTGAGCCTCGATCCTGAGCGAGAATCGCGGTGATGAGCGACCCTCAGAACAACACCACGACCGACGAGCGGCCCTTCATTCCGGTGCGGATCGCCGTGATGACCGTGTCCGACACCCGCACCCTCGAGACCGATCGGTCTGGCCAAGTGATCTCGGAACTCATCGCCGCCGCCGGCCATCAGCTGTCGGGGCGAACGATTGTCAAAGATGACATCGGCCAGATCCGCCGCGTCGCCCGCAACTGGCTGAAGCGCGATGACGTTGACGTCATCCTCTCCACCGGTGGCACCGGCCTGACGGGGCGCGATGTCACGGTCGAAGCCTTTCGATTCCTGTTCGAGAAGGAGATTGAGGGATTCTCCGCTGCCTTCCACATTGTGTCGTGGCCGAAGATCGGACCCTCGACCGTGCAGTCGCGCGCTACCGCCGGCGTCGCCAAGGGCAAGTTCATCTTCTGTCTGCCCGGCTCCCCGGGTGCCTGCCGCGACGCATGGGAAGGCATTCTCAAGACCCAGCTCGATTATCGCCATCTCCCCTGCAACTTCAT
>JBKOZY010000113.1:0-8158 GCA_046726135.1 Pseudomonadota bacterium
TCGAACCCGTGTTTCCGCCGTGAAAGGGCGATGTCCTAGACCGCTAGACGAAGGGCGCCGCTCGTAAGGAAGGCGCGATTTCTATAGTGGGCGCCCCGACGCAGCGCAAGCCTTTGCCGTGTGACGTCAGGCGCCGATCAAGGCGACGTCGTCGATCATCAGCTGGGCGCCGCGGCGGCCGTTGTAATCGTCGACCGTGAGCCTGCCTGCCACATGCAGCGGCCGATCGCGCTCCTTGAGCAGGGTCTCGCCCATCACCGTCGACAGCGCCCGGAACGCCACCCCTCGGAGCCGCGTGCCATCGGCATGGACCAGCGTGCAGCGCACATGATCGTGCCCGGCGAGATCGGCATGGAGCACCCGATGCGCCGGGAAGGCGAACACCGGCGCCGGATTGCCCGACCCGTAGGGCCCGGCTCGCTCCAGGAGCTCGATGAGATCGAGCGTCGCGCCCGAGGCGGTCAGCGCCCCGTCAATGTCGAGCGCCGCGCTGGTCGAGGCGTCCGCCACCGCCGCCGCCAGCCGCTCTTCGAGAAAACCCCGCAAGCGTCCGAGCTTTGCCCGCTCGACGGTGAGTCCGGCCGCCATCACATGACCGCCGCCCTTGACCAGATGCCCCTCCGCCAGCGCATCGCGGATGGCAGCACCGATGTCGACCCCCGGCAGCGACCGCCCCGAGCCATGCGCCACGAGCCCGCCGGTCTGGTGCCCGAGGGCAAAGCTCGGCAGCCGATAGCGCTCGGTGAGTCGCGCCGCCACGAGACCGAGCACGCCGGGATGCCAATTCTCGCCGCACACCAGGAGCACCGGCAGCGATCGCGACTGGCCAAGCGCCCGCTCCGCCTCGAACAGCGCCGTCTCCAGCACCCGAATCTCGATCGCCTGGCGCTCGCGATTGAGCGTCTCGAGCTGCTGGGCGAGCATGTTGGCCTCGCCCCGGTCCTCGGTGGTGAGCAGCTTGAGCGCCGCCATGGCATGGCCGACGCGACCGGCCGCATTGAGCCGCGGCCCGAGCAGGAAACCCAGCGCATAGGGATCGGGGCGCCGCTTCAGCCGCGCCATGTCGGCCAGCGCCGCGAGCCCGATATTCTCCCGCCGCGCCATCACCTTGAGTCCCTGCTGGACATAGGCGCGGTTGAGGGTGGCGAGCGGCACCACATCGCATACCGTGGCGAGCGCCACGAGATCGAGAAGAGCCAGGAGATCAGGCCCGCCATCGCTGAGGCGCGCATGGCCCGCCTGCCTGAGCGCCCGGCTGGTCGCCGCCGCCAGGATCAAGGTGAGGCCGGCGGCGCACAGATGCCCCTGCCCCGACAGATCGTCCTGCCGGTTGGGATTGATCACCGCATGCGCCTCTGGCAGCAGCGATCCGGCCAGATGATGGTCGACAACCACCGTGTCGAGGCCGAGGGCGGAGGCCGCGAGCAGCGGATCATAAGCATTGACGCCGCAATCAAGCGTCACCAGCAGCTTGACGCCCTGGCCGGCCAGCCCTTCGACGGCGGCGCGGCTCGGCCCATAGCCTTCGACGATGCGGTCGGGAACATGCACCTTCGGCGTGATCCCGAAGGCCCTGAGATAGAGCACGAGCAGCGCTGCCGAGGAGATGCCGTCGACATCGTAATCGGAGATGATGCCGATCATCTCGCCCGTCATGATGGCGCGGGCCAGCCGGTCGGCGCCCGCTTCGAGATCGCGGATCGCCGCCGGCTGCGGCATGAGCGCACGCAGGCGCGGGCTCAGAATGTCGGCGCAACCATCGACCCCGATGCCGCGTCCCGCCAGCACCCGGCCGAGGATCTCGGGGATGCCGAGACGCTCGGCGATGGCAAGCGCCGTGCGGCCGTCCTTGAGGCGCGCGCGCCAGTGGCGGCCGGTCAGCGACCGCCCGACATCGAGAAAATGCCCTGCCGTCACGGCTGGGCGAGCAGGCGTCGATTGCGTATCCAGCGCACGGTCCCCGTTGCCGAACGCATTACAATTGTGTGGGTGGTGACATGGGAGGCGTCGAATCGGACGCCCGGCAGCATCGATCCGTCGGTAACCCCGGTGGCGGCGAACATCACATCGCCGGAGGCAAGGTCGGCGAGCTCGAACTTATGGTCGGGATCCCTGATCCCCATGCGCATCGCCTGCTGCCGCTCCTCGGCTTTCTTCAGCACCAGCCGTCCCTGCATCTGTCCGCCGATGCAGCGCAGCGCCGCCGCCGCCAGCACACCCTCCGGCGCGCCGCCGATGCCGAGATAGATGTCGATGCCGGTATGCTGGTCCGCCGTATCAATGACCCCGGCGACATCGCCGTCGCTGATCAGCCGGATGGCCGCCCCGACCTTGCGCACCGCATCGATCAGCTCGGCATGGCGCGGCCGATCGAGAATGCAAGCGGTGATGTCCGAAGGCGACACGCCCTTGGCCTTCGCCAGCCGCTTGATGTTCTCGCCCGGCGGCAGATCGAGATCGACGGTTCCCGCCGGATAGCCGCCGCCGATGGCAATCTTCTCCATATAGCTGTCGGGCGCATGCAGCAGGCTGCCGCTCTCGGCCATTGCGATCACCGCCAGCGCGTTCGGCATCGCCTTGGCGCACAGCGTCGTCCCTTCGAGAGGATCGAGCGCGATATCCATCTTCTGGCCGCCGACCGTTCCGACCTTCTCGCCGATATAGAGCATCGGCGCCTCGTCGCGCTCCCCCTCGCCGATCACCACCAGCCCGTCCATGTCGACGATCTGGTTGAGCGCCGAGCGCATGGCATCGACCGCCGCCTGGTCGGCCGCCTTCTCGTCGCCCCGCCCCGCCAGCCGCGCCGCCGCAATTGCCGCCGCCTCGGTCACCCGGGCGATCTCGATGGTGAAGATGCGTTTGAGCTTGGCCAGGATCAGGCCTCCTCGACTGACACGAACAGAATCGTTAATACCCCAGCGGCTGAATCGCTCAAAGCCGCTCGATGCGGATCATGCGCGGTTTTCCAGCGGAATGACCCTCGTTCTCGATCTTTTCCAAGGCCGTCCGCATGGCGCTTTCGAGCGTCTCATGGGTGATCAGGATGAACGGCGCGGTCTGCCGCTTGCGCCGCTCCCCATCGCTCAACCCCGACAGCGAGGGACCGCGCTGCACGATGCTCTCGATCGAGATGTTCTCGCCCGCCAGAAGCCTCGCCACCGCTGCCACCTCGCCAGGCCGGTCATAGAGGTCGAGCGCCACGTAATAGCCGCCCTCATGCGCCCGCATCGCCGCCCGCCGGCACGGCATGAGCGCCTCGGCCGGAACGCCGAATGCCGGCGATTTCGCGCCCCGCGCAATATCGCAAATATCGGCGATGACGCTCGAGGCCGTGGGATGGCTGCCGGCGCCCTTGCCCTCGAGCATCAGATCGCCCGACATGTCGGCCTTGACCACCACCGCATTGTCGACGCCTTCGACATCGGCGATCGGCGTGCCTTTCGGCACCAGCGTTGGGTGCACCCGTTGTTCGACCCCGTCCTCGGTCAGCGCCGCGACTCCCAGGAGCTTGATGCGATAGCCGAGTTCATCGGCATTGACGATGTCGGCCCGGGTGATGCTCTCGATGCCTTCGATATAGATCGATTCGAGCGAGATCTCGGTGCCGAAGGCGAGCGAGGTCAGGATCGCCAGCTTATGGGCCGTGTCGAAGCCGCCAATGTCGAAGGTGGGATCGGCCTCGGCATAGCCGAGCCGCTGCGCCTCGCGCAGCACGTCGGCGAATTCCGCCCCCTCCGACGACATCTTGGTGAGAATGAAGTTGCAGGTGCCGTTGAGAATGCCGAACACCCGGCGGACGCGATTGCCCGACAGGCTTTCGCGCAGCGTCTTGACGATCGGGATGGCACCGGCGACCGATGCCTCGAAGGCCAATGCAACGCCGGCCCGGTCGGCGAGCCTGGCGAGTGCCAGCCCGTGATGGGCGATCAGCGCCTTGTTGGCGGTGACCACCGGCTTGCCGGCCTTGAGCGCCGCCTCGACGGCCGCCTTGGCCGGATCCCCCTCGCCGCCCATCAGCTCGACAAAGAGGTCGATGTCCGACGCCCGCGCCAGCGTCACCGGGTCGTCATGCCAGGCGACGCGGGCCAGATCGTGCTCGCCCCGGCGCTTGTCGCGCGAGCGTGCGCAAACCCCGGCAAGCGCGATCGGCCGGCCGGCCCGCGCCGAGATCATCGCCTCATGGATCTTCAGGGCGTCGAGAACGCCGGTGCCAACCGTGCCGAGCCCGGCGATGCCGATGCGCAGGGGTCGCTGCATGGGGAACTCCGAAACGCTGAATCAACCGCGAACAGGTGCCCTTATGGATCGCCCCGCGGCGCTTTTCAAGGAAAGCTCGCCACCCGGCTGCCGCTTCACGGTTCCTTTGCGCCTTTCATGTATTTCCCCTCGCGGCGACAGGAAAATGCGTTAGATTCAACAGCGAACGGAGGCGACCATGGCAAGGTTCACCGGCGGTTGCCTGTGCGGTGCAATCCGCTACGAGGCCGACGGCGAACCCGTCACGGCCGGCGCCTGCCATTGTCGCGACTGCCAATATGTCTCGGGTGGCGGCCCTGCCCATGTGCTGGTCATGGCGGCGGGCGACGTCAAAATGATCAAGGGCGAGCCGCGGATCTATTTCAGCCTGTCGGAAGCAGGACACACGGTGGGCCGTTCCTTCTGCGAGGATTGCGGCACGCCGATCTTCGCCCAGAACGCCGCCCGGCCCGGTTTTCTATCGATCAAGGCGGGAACGTTGGACGACCCCTCGCTTTACCGTCCGAGAGGCCATATCTGGGTGAAGTCTGCACAGCCATGGCATCATATCGACCCCGCGCTTCCGACCATCAAAGGTGACCCCGTTTGACCGCGCTCCTGAAACCCAGCCCCATGTCCGAGATCAAACCTCAGCTGCCAAGCGATTTTCGGCTGACCGACCCAGCCGCCTTCCTGCGCAATATGGGACGGGCGATCGAAAAGGCCGGTGAGATCGTCACCGCCATGTCGGAGAACCGCGACGGACCGACCGAGGTGGCGCCCGGCTCGACCTTGCAGTTCGAGGCCGCCATCCAGGCCTTTGGCGAGATTTTCCAATCTTATCTCAAACATCCGGACAAGCTGATCGACGCGCAATTCGAGCTGTGGCGTATGCATGCCCGGTTGTGGGACAGCGCCTGGAAGCGCTTTCTTGGCGAGCCGGTCGAGCCGGTGGTGCGCCCGGAAGCCGGCGACAAGCGCTTTCTCGATCCCGACTGGGAGCAGAACCAGGTCTTTGATTTCCTGAAGCAGTCCTATCTGCTGACGGTGCGCTGGGCCCAGGACATGGTGGCAGATGCCGATGTCAGCGACCCGCACACCAAGCACAAGGCGCGCTTCTATGTCGAGCAGATCGCCAATGCGCTGGCGCCGTCCAACTTCGCCCTGACCAACCCCGAGGTGCTGAAACTCACTCTCGCCACCAATGGCCAGAACCTGGTCGAGGGGTTGGAGAACCTTGCCCGCGATATCACGGCCGGCGGCGGCCAGCTGCGCATCCGCCAGACCGACTTCGGCGCTTTCGAGGTCGGCAGCAATCTCGCCACCACGCCGGGCAAGGTGATCTACCAGAACGAGCTGATGCAGCTTCTGCAATATGCCCCGGCAACCGACATGGTCTATCGCCGGCCCCTGCTGATCGTCCCGCCCTGGATCAACAAATTCTACATATTGGATCTGAACCCCCGCAAATCCCTCATCAAATGGGCCGTCGATCAGGGCTTCACCGTCTTCGTGCTGTCATGGGTCAATCCGCATGAGGCCTTGGCCGCCAAGACCTTCACCGACTATATGCGCGAGGGCATTCTCGAGGCCCTCGCCGCCATCGAGAAGGCAAGCGGCGAGAAGGAGGTGAACGCCATCGGCTATTGCATCGGCGGCACCCTGCTCGCCGGGACGCTGGGCTACATGGCCGCCAAGAAGGACCGTCGCATCACCTCGGCAACCTTCTTGGCCTCGCAGGTCGATTTCGAGCTCGCCGGCGACCTTCGCGTGTTCGTCGATGAATCGCAGCTGAAGGGCGTCGAGCACCAGATGGCGGAGCGCGGCTATCTCGAAGGCAAGCAGATGGCGCAGGCCTTCAACATGCTGCGCTCGAACGACCTGATCTGGTCCTATGTCGTCAACAACTATCTCAAGGGCCGCGATCCCCTGCCCTTCGACCTCCTCTATTGGAACGCCGACTCGACGCGCATGCCGGCGGCCACCCACGCCTATTATCTGCGCGAGTGCTATCTCAACAACAGCCTGACCAAGGGCCAGGTGGAGCTCGACGGGGTCCGCATCGGTCTCAAGAAGGTGAAGATCCCGATCTACAATCTCGGTACCCGCGAGGATCACATCGCGCCGCTCGCCTCGGTGTTCCGCATCGGCAGCGCGCTGGGCAGCGACTGCCGGCTGGTGGTGGCGGGCTCCGGCCATATTGCCGGCGTGGTGAACCCGCCGGCCGCCCGCAAATATCAATATTGGACCAACGACAAGGGCGCACCGACCCTCGATGCCTGGCTCGCCGGCGCCACCGAGCATCAGGGCTCCTGGTGGCCCGACTGGCTGACCTGGGTGACCAGGCGCTCCGGCGGCAAGGTCAAGGCCCGCATCCCCGGCGATGGCGCCCTGAAGCCGATCGAGGATGCCCCGGGGTCTTATGTGAAGGTGAGGGATTGACAGAAAGGCAGTAGGCGTTAGGCAATAGGCAGTGAGCGGAGCACTTCCCTACTGCCTACTGCCTACTTTGTCTCCGCCGTATAAACCCCGTCCCACTCTTCCGGCGGCGGGTTCTGCCGGAAGCTCTCGATCCGCTGGAGATAGAGCCCGTAAAGCTTCTCGATGCCGAGCGTCCCGGCGAGGCTGTGGGCGGCCTGCGCCGCCGCCACTGCCGCGTCCCAATCGCGATTTCGATATGAGGTGAGCATCTGACTGTGCAGCGGAACCAGCCGCTGGAACGCCGGATCGTCGAGCACATCGCGGCCGCCGATCAGGGCGGCGATCGCCTCCGGCTCCGCCTTGCCCTTGACGCGGATGAGATCGATCGGCAGCGTCGCGAACGCATCCGACACCAGCTCGTTGGTCCGCGCCCCGATGATGATCGGCACGCCATAGGCCTTGGTCTGCCCCTCGAGTCGCGAGGCGAGATTGACCGAATCGCCAAGCACCGTGTAGTCGAACCTGAGGTCCGATCCCATATTGCCGACGACGCATTGGCCGGTATTGACGCCGACACCGACCTTGAGCGCGTGGGGCACGCCGTTCTTGACCTCCTCCTGCGCCATGGTGGCATTGAGGTCGTCGAGCGCCCGCACCATGCCGAGCGCTGCCGTGCAGGCGTTCTTGGCATGCTGCTCGTCGTCGAGCGGGGCGTTCCAGAACGCCATGATGTTGTCGCCCATATATTTGTCGATCGTGCCCTTGCCCTGCACCACCACATTCGACAGCGGCGTGAGCAGCCGGTTGATCAAATGCGTGAGACCCTGCGGATTGGACTTGAAGGACTCCGATATCGTCGTGAAATTGCGCACGTCCGAGAACAGGATCGACATCTCCTTGGTCTCGCCGCCAAGCTTGAGCTTGTCGGGATTGCGCGCCAGCTCCTCGACGAATTGCGGCGACAGATACTGGCCGAAGGCCTCGCGAATCTGCCGGCGCTGCTGCTCCTCTCTCAGATAGTTGACGAAGACCAGCAGCAGGAACACCGCGAAGCTCGCCATCAGCGGATAGAGGAAATCGAAGACGAAGCCATTTTCCCGATAGAGCCAGAACGCCCCGGCGGTAAAGGCGGCGGCCAGCACTCCGCCCGAGATCAGCGACACCGCCGCGCCCAGCAGCGGCACGAAGGCGATCATCATCAGCGAGGCGATGAGCGTCGCGGTGAGCTCGAGCGCCAGCGAATAGCCCGGCCGCTGCAGCTGCATCTCCTTGTTGGCGAGCTGGTCGAACACATTCTCGAGCAGCATGGCGTGGATCTCGACCCCCGGAACCACCGGCTCGAGCGGCGTCGATTTGAGGTCGAACAGCCCGGCCGACGAGGTGCCGACCACCACCAGCTTGCCGGCGAGCTTGGCCGCGGCCGCTTGCGGATTCTCCATCACCGTCTTGGCTGACAAGAACCGGTCGGCATTGTGACGATCGAAACGGATCCACACCTGGC